>JAGRMU010000302.1 GCA_020441165.1 Sedimentitalea sp. | reverse complement strand
TGTCCCGGTCCGAGCCGAAGATCACCACGCCGACGTTGTCGGTTTCCAGGTTCAACGCCATCCCCATGATGCCGCCCGGGAACTCGACCATCTCGCCGGCCTGCACGTTGTCGAGGCCGTAGACGCGGGCGATCCCGTCGCCGACGCTCAGCACCCGACCCACCTCGGCCACTTCGGCGTCCTGACCAAAGTTCTTGATCTGGTCCTTTAGGATCGCAGAAATCTCTGCAGCTTGGATACCCATTTATCCGACCTCTTTCATTGTATTCTGGAGGGAATTCAGCTTGGAGCGGATCGAGGTATCGATCATCTTCGAGCCGACTTTGACGACAAGACCGCCGATGAGGCTTTCATCGACGGTCGCATTGATGGTCACGGTCTTGCCGACATTCTCGGTCAGGACCGAAGCGAGCTTCTCGCTCTGCGCCTTGGTCAGGGCCTTGGCGCTGACCACCTCGGCGGTCACTTCGCCCCGCGCCTCGGCCAGCAGGTCGCGCAGCGCCCGGATCAGTTGCGGAACCACGAAGAGGCGGCGCTTCTCGGCCATCAGCGACAGCGCGTTGGCCAGCACCGGCGCCAGCTTCATCTTCTTGGCGATGGCGGCAATGGCGGCGCCCTGATCGGCGCGCGAGATCATCGGCGAGTGCAGGAGGGTGCGCAGATCGGCGCTTTCGGCGATGGCCGCGGCCAGATCGTTGATGCCGGTTTCCAGGTCATCGAGGCCATTGTTCTCTTGCGCGATCTCGAAGATCGCCGTGGCATAGCGCGCAGCGATGCCCGCGGAAATCGAAGCTGGTTCGGACACGTCCACCCTTCCGATTGTTGGCCCCGGTCGGCGGCGTCGGGCACCGCAATCGGGGGCGTGAAGATAGCTACCCCGGTCGCAGGGCATCGAAATCAGCGTCGATGTAACAGAGCGCTTCTTCGCCCGCAACATCCTATAGCGATAACGGCCGCAGCCAAAAACGCGTCTTATCAGAGGCTTATTTCAAGTGCGACCGTTTGCACCCGAATCCGGGCGACGTTGCGCGACGAAAACTCACGTTTTCGCGATTCCGCGGCGCGCGCCGGCGCACCGGGTTTCCGAAGCCGGGCCGGGCGGCGCGCGGCCGGCCTCAGGCCGGTTCGGCCAGCCCGTCGGCGGCGGTGATCGGGCGTTTGGCGAGGGTCTTGATCAGCGTGCCCTTGGGCGCCTGGACCCGCTTGGAGGCCTCGACGATGACCACGCCCCCGGCAAAGATCGCCGGGATGCGCGCGCCGACCCGCTCGAAGAGCGGCCCCGACTTGCGCCAGAACCGCCGCGCCGAGGGCGGCTGATAGAGCGCCGAAAGGTGCCGCTCGGGCAGGAACTGATGCCGCTTGAGCAGGGTTTCCAGCTGCCCCAGCGTGTAGGGATGGCCATAGCCGAAGGGGGTGCGATCGCTGCGCGACCACAGGCCTGCCCGGTTCGGCACGATGAACAGCGCCCGCCCGCCGGGACCGAGGGTGCGCCAGCACTCCTCGAGCAGCTGCGACGGCCGTTCGGAGGTCTCCAGCCCGTGCATCACCACCAGCTTGTCGACATGCCCTGTCTCGATCGGCCAGCGCGTTTCCTCGGTCAGCACCGACACGTTGGGCAACCCGGCCGGCCAGGGCATCACCCCCTGCGGCCCGGGCATCAGCGCGATCACCCGCCGCGCCTCGGCCAGGTAGGGGCGCAAAAGCGGCACCGCGAAGCCGAAGCCGGCGACTGTCTGGCCCTTCGCCTCGGGCCAGATCTCCAGCACCCGGCCCCGGACCGAGGCTTGCGCCGCGCGCCCCAGCGTGCTGCGGTAGTAGAAATTCCTCAACTCCTGCACGTCGAGATGCATTGCGGCCGCCTGTCCGATCCGTCAGGTTCAAGATAGCCAGATTATCCAAGGGGGAAAGGCCATGCCACTCGAAATCCTGACCATCCCGTGCCGCACCGACAACTACGCCTTCATCGCCCACGATGACACCAGCGGCGAAACCGCGGTGATCGACGTGCCCGAGGCAGGCCCGATCCTGGCGGCGCTGCGGCAGCGCGGCTGGGTGCCCAGCCACGTCCTGCTGACCCATCACCACGACGACCATTGGTCCGGCCTGGCGGACCTGCTCGCCGCGCATCCGGCGCCGGTCATCGGCGCCGTGGCGGATGCCGGGCGCCTGCCGCCGCTGGACCGCGCCGTGGCCGAGGGCGACCGGATCGAGATCGGCGGCGAGACCGCCGAGGTGATCGAGGTGCCCGGCCACACCATCGGCCACATCGCCTATCACTTCCCGCAAAGCGCCGCGGTCTTCACCGGCGACAGCCTGATGGCGCTGGGATGCGGGCGGCTCTTCGAGGGCAGCGCCGCGCAGATGTGGGCGAGCCTGACCAAGCTGGCGGCGCTGCCCGAAGACACGATCGTCTGTTCGGGCCACGAGTACACGCAATCGAACGGCAAGTTCGCCGCGACCGTCGATCCGCAGAACCCGGCGCTGGCCGCGCGGATCGAACGCACCGCCGCAGCGCGGGCCGAAGGACGCCCGACCGTGCCCTCGACTCTGGCCGAGGAGAAGGCCACCAACCCGTTCCTGCGCGCCGCCGATCCGGCCATCCGGCGCCAGCTCGGGATAGAGGACGCCGCGCCGGTGGCGGTCTTCGCCGAGATCCGGGCCCGAAAAGACCGGTTTTGAGGCAGCGGGTGGATGCGTTATGCCGCAGTCACCGCAAATGTGACCGGATTGCACGAGAAAACTCTTGAAGACCGAGCATGATCAACCAAACTCTAATACTATGAGGCCATAAATGGTCCCGGGGCGCGATCACGCACCGCTCCCTCACCGACCCAGATCAGAGGAGCACCCCTGTGCCTTCATTCTCGAGCACCCTTGAACAGTCCATTCACGCCGCGCTCGCGCTGGCGAATGAACGCAGACACGAATTCGCCACGCTGGAGCACCTGTTGCTGGCGCTGCTCGACGAGCCGGACGCGGCGCGGGTCATGACGGCCTGCAGCGTCGATCTGGGCGAGTTGCGCACCACGCTGATGGAATTCGTCGACGAGGACCTGGCCAATCTGGTCACCGACATCGACGGCTCCGAGGCGGTGCCGACCGCCGCCTTCCAGCGCGTCATCCAGCGCGCCGCGATCCATGTGCAGTCCTCGGGTCGCACCGAGGTCACCGGCGCCAACGTGCTGGTGGCGATCTTCGCCGAGCGCGAAAGCAACGCCGCCTATTTCCTGCAGGAACAGGACATGACCCGCTATGACGCGGTCAATTTCATCGCCCATGGCGTGGCCAAGGATCCCGCCCATGGCGAAGCCCGGCCCGTCGCCGGCGCCCCGGCCCCCGAGGAAGAGAGCCAGGGCGTGACCGAGGGCGACAAGAAGGAAAGCGCGCTGGCCAAGTATTGCGTCGATCTGAACGCCAAGTCGCGCGAGGGCGACATCGATCCGCTGATCGGGCGCGAGCACGAGGTCGAGCGCTGCATCCAGGTGCTGTGCCGGCGGCGCAAGAACAACCCGCTGCTGGTCGGCGATCCCGGCGTCGGCA
>JAGRMU010000301.1:1853-2852 GCA_020441165.1 Sedimentitalea sp. | reverse complement strand
GATCTCAAGGTCACCGACCGCAGCCTGAACTGGAACAGCGACCTGATGGAGACGTTGGAACTGACCAACCTGATGCCAAACGCGCTGGCCACGATCATCGGCGCGGCGGCCCGCGAGGAAAGCCGTGGCGCCCATGCCCACGAGGATTTTCCCAAGCGCGACGACGAGAACTGGCGCGTGCACACCATCGCCCGCGTCGAGGGCCGGCAGGTCGATCTCAGCTATCGCCCGGTGGTGACCGAACCGCTGAGCACCGAGGCCGAGGGCGGCATCGACCCCGACAAGATCGCCCCGCGGGCAAGGGTGTTCTAGAAATGTGGCCATTTCGAAGAAGATTGTCGAGCTATCGATGGAGGCTAAGCTTCTTTAAAATGGACGAATCGCGTGGCTACGAGTTGCTAAGCGACAGTATTGGAAAGCTTCTCGGATATGTCGAAATCGGCTTTGACAAAGCGCTTGGTATTTCAGAAGGTTGGTCCGTACAGTTGGAACACAAGAGCGGCACTGGGTTCAACGTTACCGAGGACATATTTGATAGCGAAGAGCCGTCAAAAGCATTCCTTGAGCAAGCTCTTTTATTAGATGATGCATTAATCCATGCTACTGAAGAGCCGAGATTTATCGTGTACGGCGCAAACGGTCGCAAAGAGGAGTTGCCAATCTTTGAACTTGATCAGCGTTCGCTGAAAGAACAAATCGCGGAGGCAAGTCGCGGCAATACTGAGAAGAAGGTGAATATATACTCGGTTCTCAGAGAAGTATTCGAGAGATAGGAAGAGATAGGAACTGATCGATGGTCCAGCTGACCCTGCCCAAGAATTCCCGGATCCGGACCGGCAAGACCTGGCCGAAGCCCGAGGGCGCGACGAACCTGCGCAAGTTCCAGATCTATCGCTGGAACCCCGATGATGGCGAGAACCCGCGCGTCGACACCTATTGGGTCGACATGGACGATTGCGGGCCGATGATCCTGGATGCGCTGATCAAGATCAAGAACGA
>JAGRMU010000301.1:1477-1833 GCA_020441165.1 Sedimentitalea sp. | reverse complement strand
CTGACCTTCCGCCGCTCGTGCCGCGAGGGGATCTGCGGCTCCTGCGCGATGAACATCGACGGGATCAACACGCTGGCCTGCATCTACGGCATGGACGAGATCAAGGGCGACGTGAAGATCTATCCTCTGCCGCACATGGATGTGGTCAAGGACCTGATCCCGGATCTCACCCATTTCTACGCCCAGCACGCCTCGATCATGCCTTGGCTCGAGACCAAGACCAACCGCCCGGCCAAGGAGTGGAAGCAGTCCATCGAGGATCGCAAGAAGCTCGACGGGCTCTATGAATGCGTGATGTGCGCCTCCTGCTCGACGGCCTGCCCCTCCTACTGGTGGAACGGCGACCGCTATCTGGG
>JAGRMU010000301.1:0-1341 GCA_020441165.1 Sedimentitalea sp. | reverse complement strand
CTGCCCCAAGGGGCTGAACCCGGCGTTGGCCATCGCCGAGATCAAGAAGCTGATGGTCGAGCGCCGGTTGTGATCCGGCGCGCGGAATTGCGTCGCCGATGCCGGTGCTGAGCGACGAGTTCTATCTGGCACTGATTTTGGCGACGCTGGCGGGGGCATCGATCCCGATCGGTGCGGCCCTGTCGTCCTTCGACCGGTTCCGCAGCAGCTGGATCGTCGAGGAATTCCGTCATACCGTCGTGGCCTTCGGGGCGGGAGCCCTGTTCTCTGCCATCGCTCTGGTGCTGGTCCCGCAGGGCAGCGAGCGGCTTGCCGCCGGCCCGACACTGGCCTGGTTCGCCCTTGGCGGCCTGGTGTTCTTTGCCATCGACCGGGCGCTGGCGGCCAAGGGCGGCCACGCCGCGCAGTTCCTCGCGATGATGCTCGACTACGTCCCCGAGGCGATGGCACTGGGGGCGCTCCTGGCCGACAACCTGTCGCTGGCGATCCTGATGGCTGTGCTGATCGCCCTGCAGAACCTTCCCGAAGGCTTCAACGCCTATCGCGAGATGGCCCGGACCGGGGGCGCCTCACGGGCGCGGCTGCTCTGGCTCTTTGCGCTGATGGTGCCAGTGGGGCCGCTCGCCGCCTGGCTCGGGGTGACCTATCTGGTCGATCATCCCACCCATCTCGGCGCGGTGATGATGTTCGCCAGCGGCGGCATCCTCTATCTGCTGTTCGAGGACGTCGCCCCGCAAGTGCCGCTGGAACGCCACTGGGCGCCGCCCCTCGGTGCGGTCGCGGGCTTCACCCTGGGGCTGGCCGGGCATCTGATGGTCGCCTAGGGTGGTTCGATGACCGAGTGTACGACGACAGCAGGGCCACGGGCCGTCGGGAGGCCGTGAATGCCGCTCCTGCTCCTCGTGCTGCTGATTGGCGTTCTGGCCTATCTCTGGTGGCAGCACCGTACCACCACCCTGACCCGGAACTGCCGCTGGCGGGCCGACCGCGCCGCCGGCGAAAACTGTTACAGATGCGCCAGTTGCGGCGGCCGGACCCGCACCGAGGACGGCCGCCCGCCGCGCCGTTGTGTGGCGCAGGGGCCACGCGAGCCGGGCTGAGACCGCCTCCGGAAAATATTTCGAATGCCGCGCATTTTTTCTCTTGAACGGAATCGCGTTTGGCCCCAAATGCGCGAACAAGACGCCAACGCACGCGCCTCTGTCCACTGGGGTTCTCACCCTGGTTACGTAGCGACGGTAACGTCTCTGATGGAACTGAGCGGTCATATCTGGCCGGGTCTTTTGGAGAGTACCAATGAACGCCTACGTAACCGATTTCTCGGTGCGCGATGCCGCGCCG
>JAGRMU010000300.1 GCA_020441165.1 Sedimentitalea sp. | reverse complement strand
ACCCGCGGGTTCATCACCCGCCGCCAGAGCGGCGGGACCATCGCCGCCATGGTCATCACCGGATAGCCGTATGGCAGCTGCGGCGCCTCGGCGGCGGTGTGGTTCTGCAGCAGCGGAAAGCGGCGATCCGGCTTGTAGTGGTGATCGGAGTGGCGCTGCAGGTTGATCAGCAGCCAGTTCGAGACCTTCTGCGCGGCGTTCCAGGAATGGCGCGGCTGGACGTGCTCATAGCGGCCGTCGCCCAGATGCTTGCGGGTCAGACCATAATGTTCGACGTAATTGACCAGCTCGAGCTGCCAGATGGCAACCCCGGCCTGCATCAGGAAGAGGCCGATCCCGGCCCAGCCGCCCAGCAGCCAGGCGAGCAGCAGGAACAGCGCCTGCAGGCCCGCGTAGCGCCAGAACGGGTTGGAGAGATCGGTCCAGGGCAGGTCCTTGCGCGCCAGCTTCGCCCGTTCGGCCCGAAAGGCCGAGACCGCCCCCTCTTTCAGCACCCGCGGATAGAAGCGCAGGAAGCCCTCGTTGTAGCGCGCGGTGACGGTGTCGCGCGGCGTTCCGACATAGCGGTGATGCACCAGCAGGTGTTCGCTGCGGAAATGCGAATAGAGCACCATCGCCAGCAGGAGATCGGCCAGGGCGCGTTCCAGCCGGCTTTTCTGGTGCATCAGCTCGTGGCTGTAGTTGATGCCGACCGTGCCGGTGAGCACGCCGACCCCGAAGAAGACCCCCAGCTTTTCCGCCGTGGAGAGGTGCGGGGCGTCCGACACGTACCAGACCAGTCCGAAGAGGGTGGCGACCTGTACCGGCGCCCAGAGCAGGGTGAGCAGCCTGTACCAGAAGAGATCCTCCTCCGGCGTCTCGGGATCGGCGTTTTCCAGGTTGAGCCCGGCAAGGCCGTCGGCGATCGAGAAGACATACCAGGTGCACACCGGCAGCAGCAGCACCGCCCATCCGCCCCAGTACGCGCTGAGCCAGGCCAGCGGCACCAGCAGGTAGGAAACCGCGAAGGGCAGCGCGGCGGACCAACGGGACAGGCGCTCGGGCGCGATCATGGTTCTTCCCCGGATCGGATCAATTCAAGGTTGTATAGCCGATCGCGGGTCGCCGACCCAAGAGGTGCTTTGACGCAAGTCGGGCGCCGCTCGAAACCGGCCGTACCGGCGGTGGGCCGACCTGAGGGCCTTCATTCGCCAGTCCACAGATCGAAGGCCTTGCGCATCACGGTGGGCAGCTCAGAGGGGCGGAAGTCGCGCTCGGCCAGGAAGAACCCGGTATCGGGCACCATCCCGGTATCGACCATGGCGGCCCGGACCGTCAGGATCAGGTGGAAATGGGTGAAGGTGTGCCGGACCTCGGGCAGGAGGCGCCAGTCCGCCGCGAGCGGCGGCTCCTCCTGCGGGGTCTCGGACCAGTCCGATCCGGGCCAGCCCAGCATCCCGCCCAGCAGGCCCTTTCCGGGGCGCCGTTCGAGCAGCCAGGCCCCGTCGCTGCGCCGGACCAGGTAGACATGCCCGCGCCGGACGGGTTTCGCCGGCTTCGGCGCCTTGCGGGGCAACTCGGCGGCGCTGCCGGCCTGCCGCGCCGCGCACGGCGCGCGCAGCGGGCAGATCCCGCAGGCCGGTGCGCGCGGCGTGCAGATCGTCGCGCCCAGGTCCATCAGCGCCTGGGCATAGTCGCCGGGTCGGGCCTGGGGCGTCAGCGCCTCGGCACAGGCCATCAGCTCCGGTTTGGCGGCGGGCAGCGGCGTGCGGATGTCGTGCAGCCGGGCCATGACCCGCTCGATATTGCCGTCGAGCACGGTTTCGGGCCGGTCGAAGGCGATGGCGGCCAGTGCCGCCGCGGTATAGGGACCGATCCCCGGCAAGGCGAGCAGCGCCGCGCGATCGTCGGGAAAGACCCCGCCATGCGCGCCCGTCACCACCCGCGCGCATTTCAGCAGGTTCCGCGCCCGGGCGTAATAACCGAGCCCGGCCCACTCGCCCATGACATCGCCATCCTCCGCGCCGGCCAGGTCGGCGACGGTCGGCCAGCGCGCGGTGAAGCGGTGGAAATAGTCCTTCACGGCGGCGACGGTGGTCTGCTGGAGCATGATCTCGGACAGCCAGACCCGGTAGGGATCGGGGCGCATTCCGGCGCGCCGCTCGGCCGGCCCGACCCGCCAGGGCAGGATGCGGGCATTTTCATCGTACCAGTCCAGGACCAGCCCCGCGATGCCCGGATCGTTCAAGCCTCCGTCACGCATTCTTTATGCCTCTTCCGGTCCGGTTTCGCTGGCGCCCCGCCGTCTGCCGTTTACAATAGACCCACGCAACCCGGATTCCAGCCATGGCGCACCGCCGATCGACCACCCGCGGCTTCACGCGCACCGCCACGGTGCTGAGCGAGCAGCTGCGCCGCGCCGGCGAGAGCCGGGGCTTCGCGGTCTCGCGGGTGCTCACCCACTGGGCCGAGATCGCCGGTCCCGAGATCGCCGCCATCGCCCGCCCGGTCAATATCGGCTACGGGCGCGGCGGCTTCGGGGCGACGCTGACCGTGCTGACCACCGGCGCCCAGGCCCCGATGCTGGAGATGCAGAAGGAAACGCTGCGCGAGCGGGTGAACGCGGCCTATGGCTACAACGCCATCAGCCGGGTGCGCATCACCCAGACGGCGCCGGACGGTTTCGCCGAGGGCCAGGTGTGCTTCACGCCGGCCCCGCCCGCTGCCGACCGGCCGGTCGACCCCGAGGCCGCGCGGCGCGCCAGCCAGGCTGCGGACCCGATCCAGAACGACGATCTGCGATCCGCCCTTGAACGGCTGGGCCGCAACGTTCTATCCAGACCCAAACCCAACCATTGAGAAAGGGACAGCGATGCCCCGTCCGATCGCCCTTCTTTGCGCCGCGTTGGCGCTGACCGCCGGCAGTCTTCTTCTGAACGCGCCGGCCTCCGGCCTGCTGGTCGGCGCAGCCGCCGCCGACGAGACCGCCGAGATCGACGTCTCGACGATCCAGGACATGGCGCTCGGCGCCGAGGATGCGCCGGTGACGATCATCGAATACGCCTCCTACACCTGCCCGCATTGCGCAACCTTCCACGCCGGCCCCTACAAGCAGCTCAAGGCCGACTACATCGACACCGGCAAGGTGCGCTTCATCTTCCGCGAGGTCTATTTCGACAAGTACGGCCTTTGGGCCTCGATGATCGCGCGCTGCGGCGGACCCGAGAAATTCTTCGGGATCTCCGATCTGATCTTCGACGGTCAGGCCGAGTGGACCCAGGCCGGCAGCCCCACCGAGATCGTCGACGGGCTGCGCAAGATCGGCCGCCTTGCGGGGATCGAGACCGAGGCGCTCGAGGCCTGCCTGCAGGACGCGGAGATGGCGCAGACGCTGGTCGCCTGGTATCAGCAGAACGTCGAGGCGGACGGGATCACCGCCACCCCCAGCTTCATCGTCAACGGCGAGAAGGTGGACAACCAGGGCTATGACAGTTTCTCGGCGCTGATCGAGAAGAAGCTGGCAGAATGACCGCCGCGCCGCTGGCCGGGCTCAAGGTCGTCGAGCTGGCCCGGATCCTCGCCGGTCCCTGGGCCGGGCAGACCCTGGCCGATCTCGGCGCCGAGGTGATCAAGGTGGAATCGCCGGCCGGCGACGATACCCGCGCCTGGGGTCCGCCCTTCGTGACCCGCGGCGCGGACGTCTCGGCGGCCTATTTCCATTCGGCCAATCGCGGCAAGGCGTCGGTGACGCTGGATTTCTCGACCCCCGAGGGCCAGGCGCGGCTGCGCGAGATGGTTGCCGGGGCAGATGTCTTCATCGAGAATTTCAAGGTCGGCGGGCTGGCGAAATACGGGCTGGACTATGCCAGCCTCGCGCAGGTCAACCCGCGCCTGATCTACTGCTCGATCACCGGCTTCGGGCAGACTGGCCCCTATGCCCACCGCGCCGGGTACGATTTCATCATCCAGGGCATGTCCGGGCTGATGTCGATCACCGGCGAGCCGGACGGGCAGCCGCAGAAATCCGGTGTGGCGATCACCGACGTCTTCACCGGGATCTACGCGGTGGCCGGCATCCTCGCGGCGCTGTACCAGCGGCAGGCGACGGGCAAGGGCCAGCATCTCGACATGGCGCTGCTCGACGTGGCGGTTGCGGTGACCGCCAACCAGGCGCTGAACTACCTGACCACCGGCGTTGCGCCGCAACGCATGGGCAACGGGCATGTGAATCTCGCGCCCTACCAGGCCTTCGACTGTTCGGACGGGCATATCATCATCGCCACGGGAAACGATGCGCAATACCAGCGCCTGTGCCGGGTCCTGGGGCTGGACGACATGGCCGACGCGCCCGAGTTCCGGCACAACAAGGATCGTCTGGCCAACCGGCGGGTGATGATCGCGCGGCTGAACGGGGCGACGGCGCAGCGCAGCAAGGCCGACCTGCTGGGGGCCTGCGAGGCGCAGGGCATCCCCGCCGGACCGATCAACACCCTGGCCGAGGTGATGGCCGATCCGCAGGTCATCGCGCGCGGGATGCTGATCGCGCTGAACGGGGTTCCGGGGGTCCGCTCGCCTTTCCGCTTCTCGGATGCCGATCTGGCCCTGCACCGCCCGGCCCCGAAACTGGGCGAGGACAATCCCGGCTGAGGTCGAGCACACCGCGCGGCGATCGCCTCCGGACCTGTGCTGGCTCACGCTGGTAGTCTCTCCGGGGCACAGCCGCGGATCGCACCCGACCCGCCCCGTCGCGCTGAAAGCGCGCCTCTGGCGCGACGCGGGCGCGATTTCGCCCACCCTCGGGTCGGGCGCGATCCTCTGCAGATGGCAGAGCAGTTCCTCCAAAGCCATCTGTCGGGATGCCTTTACTCGCGCCGGGGATACCGAATAGCCTCTTTCCGCCTCGCCAGCTGCGAATTTCGGCGCGGCGTCGTCCTGACAACGCAGCCCCTGCGCTCAGGGCGGCGGAGGCGCGACGGCGCGCAGCATGGCGCGCACCTTCTCATCCTCGTCGATCCTCAGACGCACCGGCAGGGTGATGACCTTGCTGCGGAAACTCGGCGGCAGGCGCACCGCGTCCTTCTCGGTGGTGACCATCTGCGCCCCGAGCGCCCGCGCCTCGGTCTCGAGCCGGGTCATCAGCGCCGGGGTCAGGGGCTGGTGATCGTCCAGCGCCTCGGCGCGCAGCAACCGCGCGCCGAGACCGCGCAGGGTCGCGAAGAACTTTTCGGGATGGCCGATCCCGGCGAAGGCCAGCACCGTGGCCTCGGACCAGTCCATGCCGGTCTTGAGCGGCTCCAGCGCGCCGGTGGCCCGGGGCAGGTCCAGCGCCGGGCCCCAAGTCGCGGCAAAACCTGCCTGCGCCTCGGACGGGCCCAGCGACAGCAGAAGATCGGCGCGGGCGAGGCCGACCGCCACCGGTTCGCGCAGCGGGCCGGCGGGCAGGCACCGGCCGTTGCCGAAGCCGCGCGCCGCATCGACCACCACCACCGAGAAATCCTTCGCCACGCCCGGGTTCTGGAACCCGTCGTCGAGCACGATCGCCGTCGCACCCGCCGCCGCCGCCCGCCGCGCGCCGGCGGCGCGGTCGCGGGCCACCCAGACCTGCCCGAAAGCAGCCAGCAGCAGCGGCTCGTCCCCGACATCGGCGGCGCGGTGCCGCGACGGGTCAACGCAGACCGGGCCCTCGAGCCGCCCTCCGTGGCCGCGCGTGACCACATGCGGCTCGTGCCCGGCATCGCGCAGCGCCTCGAGCATCCAGATCGCGGTCGGGGTCTTGCCGGTGCCGCCGGCGTTCAGGTTGCCGATGCAGATCACCGGAACGCCGGGCGCGATGCCGCTTTGCCCTGCCAGCCGCCGGGCGGTGGCGGCGGCATAGAGCCGGCCCAGCGGGGCCAGCGCGCGGGCGCGCCAGTCGGGGCGGTCCGGCGGCGTGAACCAGAAGTCAGGGGCCCGCATGGCTGGCCTCGCGCCGGTCCAGCAGGTCCTGCACCAGATCGATCAGCCCGTCGGTCAGCTGGGCGCTCTCGGTGACCGCCTCCCAGCCGGCCAGCGCCATCGCCGCCGCCTTGTCCGGCGCGCTCAGCTGCACCACCGCGGCGGCCAGCTCGTCGCCGGTGCGCACGGTCCGGGTCGCGCCGGAGGCGGTCAGGCGCGCGAAGGCGTCGCCGTGATCGCGCACCTCCGGGCCGCACAGGATCGCCGATCCCAGCGCCGCCGGCTCGAGCGGGTTGCGCCCGCCGCCGCCGGGCTCCAGCGAGCCGCCGATATAGGTCAGCGGCGCGATCCGGTACCAGAGGCCGAGATCGCTGTCATCCTCGGCCATCACCACCTGGATGCCGTCCTCGATCGTGCCGCCGGCGGCCCAGTCGGCGAAGCGAAGCCCGGACTGCTCCAGCGCCGCGCGCAACTGGTCCGACTCCTCGCGCCGCGCAGCGGTGACCACCAGCAGCAGCCGGTGCAGCAGCCGCAGCGCCGCGCCATGGGCAGCGAGGACCGATCCGACCTCGGAGGCGGGAACATGCGCCGCCAGCCAGACCGGGCGGGCGTTGATGTCGCGTACCGTGCGGGTCAGCTGCCGGTCGGGGCAGGCGGGCGGGGTGACGCTGTTGCCGAGGCGGCCGGTCACGGTGATCCGTGATTTCGGGAGACCGGCACGCTGCACCAGTTTCGCGGCGCCGGGGCTGGTCACCATGACCGTGTCGAAACAGCCCAGGGTCTCGCGCAGGACGGCGGGAAACCACTTGTGCAGCGGGCTCTGCCATTCGCTCTCGTCCACGTCGACCAGCACCATCGGGATGGCTTGCGCCTTGGCAGCGCCGATCAGGGTCGGCATCAGATCGCCGCCGGTCCACAGGCAGACATCGGGCCGCCAGTGCCTCAGGAAGGCCTGCGCCGCCTCCGGCCCGTCCGAGCCCAGCGGTTCGATGCGAAAACATCCCGCGCGCGCGACCGGCAGCGTCTCGAACCGCTCGGCCTCGACGGTGACGAGGGTGTTCAGGCCGGGCCGCGAGGCGGCGAGGCGCAGCCCGAGATCGCAGAGCGCCGAATAGCGCAGCACGCCGGCGGCGTGGACCCAGAGCAGCTCGCCCTCCGGTCGCGGCGGCGCCTCGCGGGGCGCCGACCCCGGCTTGCGCCGCGACAGGGCGTTGTAGACCACATGCCCAAACGACCGGGCCAAGGCCCCTCAGCCCAGCTCTTCGGTGGCCGAGCTTTCCTTCTTCTCGTCCCTCAGCCGGTGAATATGGGCGATGAAATAGCGCATGTGGGCGTTGTCCACGGTGCGCTGCGCCTCGGCTTTCCAGGCCTGGTAGGCGCTGTTGTAGTCGGGGAACATGCCGACGATGTGGATATCGTCGACGTTCTTGAAGGCGGTCTTGGTCGGATCGACGAGTTCGCCGCCAAAGACGAGATGCAGGCGTTGGGTCATGTCGGCGTCCTTGTTTCTGGGTCTTTCGGGTCGCGCGCAACCTACGCCGATCTCGTCGGGCGTCAAGCCGCGCGCCGGGTTGCGGACGGGGGTCAGACCGGGCTCAGCGCCTCGCGGATGCGGTCGTGCAGGGCGGTGCTGGCGGCGATGACGCCGTCCACCGCGGGATGCGGGTTGTTGAACCGCAGCCCCGCGCCGCGACGGTCGGTGCAGAGCGCCCCGGCCTCGCGCAGGATCAGGTCGCCGGCGGCGATGTCCCATTCCCAGCAGGGGCGCAGGGTCAGCATCCCGTCGAAGCGCCCCTGTGCCACCAGCGCCATCCGGTAGGCGAGCGAAGGCCGGTGGGCGCGGCTGAACCCGGGCACCTGGCCGCCGCGCCAGTGCAGCTTGTCCATGTTGGGCCGCGTCGCCAGGATCTCGGCGCTGTCGAGGGCGTTGCGCGCCGAGGGGGCGATGCGGTTGTCGTTGAGGAAGGCGCCCTGGCCGGCGGCGGCGCTGTAGAGCAGATCGCGCATCGGCAGGTAGACCACCCCGGCCGTCACCACCCCGCCCTCGGCCACCGCGAGGGCATGGGCCCAGGTCTTCGAGCCGTCTGCGAAGCTGCGGGTGCCGTCGATCGGATCGACGATGAACACCCGCTCGCGCGCCAGCCGCTCGGGATCGTCCTCGGTCTCTTCCGAGAGCCAGCCATAGTCGGGGCGCGCCGCGCGCAGGCGCTCTTCCAGCATCGCGTTGACCGCCAGATCGACCTCGGTCACCGGACCGGCGCCCTTCGGCTTGTCCCAGCGCCGCGCCTCCTTGCCCTCATATCCCAGCGCGATGCGCCCCGCCGCGCGGGCGGCGTCGATCAGCAGGGCAAGGTCAGCCGCCGGCAAGGGTCATGCCTTCGATCAGCAGCGACGGGACCACCCGCGACAGGTAGCTGCGCGCATCGTTCGCCGGCACGATCCGGCGCAGCATGTCGCGCAGGTTGCCCGCCACGGTGCATTCGTTGACCGGATAGGCGATCTGTCCGTTCTCGACCCAGAAGCCCGAGGCGCCGCGCGAATAGTCGCCGGTATTGGGATTGATCGTGCTGCCGATCATCGAGGTGACCAGCAGGCCGGTGCCCATCGCCCGCAAGAGGTCGTCGCGGCTCTGCGCGCCTTCGGTCAGTGCCAGGTTCCAGTTCGTCGGCGAGGGCGGCGAGGAGACGCCGCGCGCGGCATTGCCGGTGGGCGCCATGCCCAGCTTGCGCGCGGTGGCGAGATCCAGCGTCCAGCCGGTCAGGATGCCGTTCTCGACGATGGCGCGGGACCGGGTCGGCAGGCCCTCGCCGTCGAAGGGGCGCGAGCCGCCCATCCGCTTGCGGTGCGGATCCTCGATCAGCGACAGCGCCTCGGGCAGCACCGGCTGGCCGAGCGCGCCCTGTAGCCAGGACGAGCCGCGCGCCACCGCGTGGCCGTTCGCCGCCTCCAGAAGATGACCGATCAGCGAGGCCGAGATGCGCTCGTCGAAGAGCACCGGATAGGTGCCGGTGGCCGGCTTGCGCGCACCCGCCCGTTCGGCGGCCCGCTGGCCCGCGGTGGCGCCGATCTCGGCGGGGCTGCGCAGATCGCCCTGGTAGCTGCGCAGGTCGCTGTCGTGATCGCGCTCCATGCCGGTGCCGATGCCCGAGATCGCAACGCAGGAAAGATACCGGCCGGTGCGCCCGTAGCCGCCCGAAAAGCCGTTGCTCGCCGCCATGTGCAGCCGGGTGCGGCTGTAGCCGGCGCTGGCGGCCTGGACCTGGGTGACGCCCCTGACTGCCAGCGCGGCGGCCTCGGCCTCTGCGGCGTCCGCCTGGAGCGCCTCGGGCGAGGGTTCGGGGGCGGGATCGGCCAGCTCCAGCGTGTCCACATCCCAAGTGGTGGCCAGCTGACCGGGATCGGCCAGCCCGGCATGAGCATCCTCGGGCGCCTCGCGGGCCATGGCGATGGCGCGCTCGGCCATGGCGGAGAAGGTCTCGGGCCGGGTGTCCGAGGCCGAGACGATGGCCTGCCGGCGGCCGAGGAACACGCGCAGGCCGATATCGGTCGCTTCCGAGCGGTCGGCCTGTTCCAGCGCGCCGCCGCGCACGTCGACATCCACCGAGGCGCTGCGGATGGCGATCACGTCGGCGGCCTCGGCACCCGACGTGCGGGCGGTGGCCAGCAGCGCCTGGCAAATCTCGTCGAGGGAGGAACTCATGGGTAGGGCCGATCGATGGTCATCGGTTGCAGGTAACCCCGCCCGCGCGGCCGTGCAAGACCGCAGGCTGCGCCGCGCCGCGCCGGGGCGGTCCCCGCAGGTCCCGCCCCGGCGCGGCGCGCGGTCACTGGATGCGCTGACCGTTGGCCAGGATGTGGCCCTGGTCGTTGAACTCGATCTTCGAATTCAGCGTGTCGGGCGCGTCACCGGGCACCGCCAGCATGCCCAGCATCATCCGGGCCCCCATCGCGTCCTGGTCCGAGAGCATGCCCATCCCGATCAGCTTGTCGATCAGCCCGTTGCCGCCCACCAGCTGCAACTCCATCGTGCCGGTCGGCTTGGGCATCCCCTGGGCGCCCGTCGGTGCGGAGTTGTCGAAGGTGAAATCGCCGCTGCCCGAGAGCTTTGCGCCGACCATCGAGACCAGCAGCTTGTTGATCGTCAGCGCATCCAGCTCGGCCGGCGCCTGTTCGGTGGCTTCCAGCATGGCCGCGACATTCGGATCGAACATGTCGTAGAGCATCCTCAGCTTGCCGCTCAGGTCGACGACCACCGAGGCCGGATCGCGGGGCAACTGCCCGGCCGGGTCGATCATCCCCCAGAGCGCCTCGGCCATGGTGAAATCGCCCAGCGTCAGCCCGAGCGCGAAGTCCTGCGCCTCGTCGGATTTCGCCACCGGCACCGACAGGTTCAGCGCCGCCTCGCCCATCTCGGCCGAGACCGGGAAGGGCAGCTCGGACGTGGTGGCGGCGATGGCGGTCTTCTTCTGCCGCAGATCGTAGGTCATGCGCTCGGCATCCATCGCGGCGGCGGCGCTGCCACCCTCCGAGCTGCTGGTATAGGACAGCGCCTCGCCCGCGTCGTCGAAGGCCAGGTTGGTCGTGCCCGACCCGAAGGTGAATGTGCCGTCGAAGGCAAACCCGTCGCCGAGCAGCGCGGACATGTCGGCGCCCTCCACCGCCATCGGAACCGAGCCGGTGCCCTTGAAGCCGAGCCCGTTCAGCGCCCCGGCGAGGGTCATCTTGCCGCCTTCCTCGGGGTCCGTGAGGGCGATGTCATAGCTCATCGCCGCCACGCTCATGTCCTGCGCATAGCGGCGCAGGTCGTCCTGTTTCATCTGCGAGCGGCTGGCCACGCCGGTCAATGTGACCGCCAGCCGGGCCATGTCGGCGGGCGCCGCCTCACCGGCGATCAGCAGCTCGGCCAGGGCCAGCACCGCCTCGTCCGCGGCATAGTCGAAAGCCATGTCGCCGGGCGCGCCGGACACGGTCAGCGTCTCGCCGCTGCGGGTATAGTCGATGCGCGCCTCGATCGGCGTATCGTCCTCGGAGATGCCGCTGAAGCGCACCGGGATGGTGGGCGGAAGCGCGACCGAAACCGTGCCGTCGCCATTCTCTGTGAACACGATCTGCGCGATCTCGACCTTCAGCGCGCCGGCCGTATCGGGGGCCTGCATGGTCAGGCGCAGGTCCGAGACCGTCAGCCCGTTGCCGGTGGCGGTCTCGGTCGCGGTGATCTCGTATCCGGTCCCGGCGACATAGTCGCGCCAGTCCGACCAGACGTCCTGGGCGGTCACATCGGCCGATGCGGCCTGCGCCGCGAATGCAAGAAGAAGCGCTGCGCCGAACTCGCGCGTCGCGGGAAATCTCATGTCGGATCCTTTCCAGATCATCTTCGCCGCATCGTCCACCCTGGCGCCGGGAGCGTCAAGGGGCGCTGGGGCTGGACCCTGCGCAAAGCGCGCATTACCACGGAAGCCGGGCAATTCAAGAGGGGAGCAAGCGATGGAGATGACCGGCAAGACGGTGCTGATCACCGGGGCCAGCAGGGGGATCGGCGCCGAGGCGGCGCGGATCTTCGCCGCGGCCGGGGCCAATGTCGCGCTGCTGGCGCGCAGCCGCGAGAGCTTGAGCGATCTGGCGGCCGAGATCGGCGATACGGCGCTGGCGATCCCCTGCGACGTCGCCCGCTACGGCGATGTCGCGGCGGCGGTGGCGGCCTGCACCGAGCGATTCGGCGGGCTTGACGTGCTGATCGGCAATGCCGGGGTGATCGAGCCGATCTCGCACCTCGCCGAAGCGGACCCGGAGGGCTGGGGACAGGCCATCGACGTCAATCTCAAGGGCGTCTTTCACGGCATGCGCGCCGTCCTGCCGGTAATGAAGGCGGCGGGTGGCGGCACCATCCTGACCGTCAGCTCCGGCGCCGCCCATGGCCCGGTCGAGGCCTGGAGCCATTACTGCGCCTCCAAGGCCGGGGCGGCGATGCTGACCGCCTGCCTCGACAAGGAGGAGCGCGGCAACGGCATCCGCGCCATGGGCCTTTCGCCGGGCACCGTGGCGACGCAGATGCAGCGCGAGATCAAGGCCTCGGGCATCAACCCGATCAGC
The DNA here is from genome assembly GCA_020441165.1 of Sedimentitalea sp. Lineage (GTDB taxonomy): Bacteria > Pseudomonadota > Alphaproteobacteria > Rhodobacterales > Rhodobacteraceae > JAGRMU01. Next base: position 448 of record JAGRMU010000300.1, on the reverse strand, counting down.
CAGCTGGCCTGGGAGGATCACATCCCCGCCGACTGGCCGGCGCGGGCGCTGCTGTGGATGTGCTCGCCCGAGGCCGACGCGTTCATCGGCACCGAGCTGTCCTTGCGCGATGAAGCGATCCGGAAGCGGGTCGGGCTGGCATGATCCACCTGGCGCGGGAGGACGGGCTCTGGACCGTCACCATTGACCGCCCGGACAAGGCCAACTCGCTCACGCTAGAGATGCTGGACGAGCTGGCGGGGATCGCCGAGGCGGCCGGCGACGCGCGGGCGCTGATCCTGACCGGCACCGGCAAGGTGTTCAGCGCCGGGGCCGATCTGGACGAGGCCCGCGCCGGTCTCGCCCGCTCGGAGGTGTGGGAGCGGCTCTCGGGCGCCATCGCGCGGCTGCCCTGCCTGACCGTCGCCGCGCTCAACGGCACGCTGGCGGGCGGGGCGATGGGCATGGC
>JAGRMU010000299.1 GCA_020441165.1 Sedimentitalea sp. | reverse complement strand
GGCTCTTGGCCGCGAAGCCGAGACGTTCATAGGCCAGGGCATGGGCCTTGCTCAGGAAGACCGCGTCGGCTGCGCCCTCGGGCGAGGGCGGGCGATCCCGGCCGCCGCGGGCGGCTTCGCTCATCGCGGCCTCCGGGCATTGCAACCCGGCCGCGCAACGTGCGGGCGCGTGGCCCGCCCGCGCCCGTGTGAAAAGCCCGGAGTCGTCCGGTCCGCCAGTGCCGCCTCGCTCGTCATGGGGCGAGTGTGGCCGAAAGGCGGGCGGGAATCCAGCAGCAAGACGCCGGCGTTCTTCGTGCGGGCCGGAGGATCGCGCCGGCGCGTCAGGCGGCCCGAACGCCACACAAAAGGTTGCAAAACCCGCGCGAGGCCCGTCTATTGGGCGCGACGACAAGAACAAGCAGATGGGGAGACGAATTCATGAAACGGACGCTTGCAGCGGCTGCAGTCGCAATGACCTTCGGCGCCGGCATGGCCGCCGCGGACTGCGGGAAGGTGACCTTCTCGGATGTCGGCTGGACCGACATCACCGCGACCACGGCAGTCACCACGGTGCTGCTCGAGGCGCTGGGATACGAGACCGACATCAAGATCCTCTCGGTGCCGGTCACCTATACCTCGATGGCAGCGGGGGATATCGACGTGTTCCTGGGCAACTGGATGCCGACCATGGAGGCGGACATCGCCCCCTATCGCGAGGCCGGCACCGTCGACACGGTGCGCGCCAACCTCGAGGGCGCGAAATACACGCTCGCGGTCAACCAGGCCGCCGCCGATCTGGGCATCCGCAGCTTCGCCGACATCGCGGCCCACAAGGACGCGCTCGATGGCAAGATCTACGGCATCGAGCCGGGCAATGACGGCAACCGGCTGATCCAGTCGATGATCGACGGCGACGCCTTCGGGCTGGGTGGCTTCGAGGTGGTCGAAAGCTCCGAGCAGGGGATGCTGGCGCAGGTGGCGCGGGCCGACAAGCGCGGCGAGCCGATCGTCTTCCTGGGATGGGAGCCGCACCCGATGAACGCCAACTTCACCCTGACCTACCTGGAAGGCGGCGACGATTTCTTCGGACCGGATTTCGGCGGCGCGACAGTGCTGACCAACACCCGCGCCGGCTATGTGGCCGAGTGCCCGAATGTCGGGAAGATGCTGGAGAACCTCTCGTTCACCCTTGCGATGGAAAACCAGATCATGGGCAAGATCCTCGATGACGGGATGGACCCCCCCGAGGCGGCCCTGGCCTGGATGAAGGCCAATCCCGACGCGGTCACGCCCTGGCTGGACGGCGTGACCACCGCCGATGGCGGCGACGCGATGGCGGCGGTCGAGACGCTGCTGGGTCAGTAGGCGCGGCGCGTGTCAGCGCGCGTCCCCGGGCGGCATCAGCGCGTCGTCGATCTGGCGCGCGCGCCGGGCCGCGGGGCGCGCCTGCAGCCGCCGGGCAGGGGCATTGAAGACATCTCGGTCGGGCCGGGAGCAGAATAGAAGACACCAGATGATCTGCGCGCCGAGGTAGACATCGGCGGCGCTG
>JAGRMU010000003.1 GCA_020441165.1 Sedimentitalea sp. | reverse complement strand
GCCCGGTCGAGAACGTTGGGATAGCTGGCGAAGCCGGCGATGCCCTGCACGTCGAGCGTGTCGGTGGCGCGGCGCACCAGGTCGGGATTGCTGTCCACCACGGTGACGTCGTTCTGCTCGCCCGAGAGGTGGCGCGCGATCTGCCAGCCGACCTGCCCGGCCCCGCAAATGATCACCTTCATGCCGTCCGCCCTCTGGCCTCTCCTGCCGAGGCCTTTGCATGGCACGCGGTCCCTGCACGGTCAATTCAATTGTCAGGACGGGGCAGACGCGGCAAGATGCGGGCCATGAAACCGCGTCTCGCGCTCCTTGTCCTCGGTCTCGCCCTGGCGGGCTGTGCCGGCCCGCTGTCGCTCTACTACAAGCCGGGCGCTTCGGTCGCCCGGATGCAGACCGACACCACCCAGTGTCAGGTCGCGGCGCTGAAGGACGCGCCGGTGGCCAGCCAGGTGCGCCAGCGCCCGCCGATCTGGATCCCCGGCAACCGCTATTGCAACGCGAACGGCTGTTGGGTCAGCCCCGGCTACTGGGTCGATGGCGGGATCTACTCGGTGGACGTGAACGCGCCGCTGCGGGACCGGGTGCAGGACCTGTGCATGGCGCAGAAGGGCTACCAGCCGGTCCGCCTGCCCCGCTGCACCCCCGCGGTCGCGAACGCGGTGCAACCGGGGCTGACCACGGTGCTGCCGACCCTGGCCGCCGACAGCTGCGTCATCGACCGGGGCGGCGGCCGGTGGCAGATCGTGACCCCCTCGGCCCCGGCGGAGTGAAGCGGTCGCCCGCTCAGGACACCTCTTCGGCCTCTTCCTCCTCGACATGGGCGACACGCGCCCCGGACTTGCTGGAGGTCACCACGCCCAGCGATTTCAGCTTGCGGTGCAGCGCGCTGCGCTCCATGCCGACGAAAGAAGCGGTGCGGCTGATGTTGCCGCCGAACCGGTTGATCTGGGTCAGCAGGTATTCGCGCTCGAAGGCCTCGCGCGCCTCGCGCAGCGGCAGCGTCGCCAGCGCGCCCGAGAGCACCACGCGCCCCTCCTCGCCCTGCGCCTCGATCTCGCTGGGCAGCTCGCGCGCCTCGATCGGCCCGTTGCTCTCGCCGAGGATCAGCACCCGCTCGATCAGGTTCTTCAGCTGGCGCACGTTGCCGGGCCAGACCATGGTCTGCAACAGCGCCACCGCCTCGTCGCTGAGCGCGCGCTGCGGCAGGCCCTGGCTGGCGTGGCAGGCGGCGATGAAATGCTCGGCCAGCAGCGGGATGTCCTCGCGCCGGTCCTCCAGCGAGGGCACCGCGATCGGCACCACGTTGAGCCGGTGAAAGAGCTCCTGACGGAACCGCCCGGCCTTGATCTCGGCCTCGAGGTTGCGGTTGGTGCTGGAGATCACCCGCAAATCCACCCGCACCTTGTCGTTGCCGCCGACCCGCTGGAACTGCTGATCGACCAGCACCCGCAGGATCTTCGACTGGGTGCCCAGCGGCATGTCGGCGACCTCGTCGAAATAGATCACCCCGCCATGGGCCTCTTCCAGAAGACCCGATTCGATGCCGCGCTCGGGGGTTTCGCGGCCGAACAGGACCTCTTCCATCCGGTCCGGCTCGACCCCCGCGCAATTGACCGTCACGAACGGGCCGTTCGCGCGGTTGGAATGGGCATGGATATAGCGCGCGGCGATCTCCTTGCCCGAGCCGGCGGGGCCGGTCAGCATCACCCGCCCGTTCGACTTGGTGACCTTGTCGAGCTGGCCGACCAGGGTGCGGAAGGCGCCGCTGGCGCCGATCATCTCGGCCGTGGTCACCTCGCGCCGCTTGAGCTGGCTGTTCTCGCGCCGCAGCCGCGAGGTCTCCATCGCCCGCCGGATCACCACCATCAGCTGGTCGATGTTGAAGGGCTTCTCGATGAAGTCATAGGCGCCCTGCTTGATGGCCGCCACGGCGATCTCGATGTTGCCATGCCCCGAGATGATCACCACCGGCACGTCCGGGTTGTCGCGCTTGACGGTCTTGAGGATGTCGATCCCGTCCATCCGGCTGTCCTTGAGCCAGATATCGAGGATCAGCAGCGCCGGCGGTTCGGTGTTGATGGCCGCGATGCAGTCGTCGGAATTGCCCGCCAGCCGGGTGGCATAGCCCTCGTCCTCGAGAATGTCCGAGACCAGCTCGCGGATGTCGCGCTCGTCGTCAACGATCAGAATGTCACTCATGTCAGTCCTGCTCTTTCCGGTTTCTTGTCCCGCCTGCCATTGGAGACGGCGGGTTTTTCAGTCTCGCCCGCCGCCGGCAGCGGCAGGCGGATCACGGCCATCGCCCCGAACCGGGTCTGGCCCTCGAAGACGGGGGCGTCGGTCAAGACCAGGCTCCCGCCATGTTCCTCGATGATCTTCTTGACGATCGGCAGGCCGAGCCCGGTGCCCTCGTCGCGGGTGGTCACGTAGGGCTCGAAGAGCCGCGCGCGGTCCTCGGGCAGTCCGATGCCATTGTCGGCGATGGTGATCTCGCAGACCCCGTCGCCCGGCTGCATGGTGACGCGGATCTGCGGCTCGAACCCTTCAGGAACCCCTTTTTTCGTCAATGTTTCAATTGCTTCTCCAGCGTTCTTGATCAGGTTGGTAAGCGCCTGCGAGATCATCGTCGCGTCCAGCTCGGCGATCACCTCGGCCTCGGGCAGATCGGCCTCCACCCGCACATCGGGCTGGCCGGTCTGCTGCAGCAGCACCGCGTCGCGCACAAGTTCGGTCAGGTCGTCGAAACGCCGGTCGGGCTCGGGCATGCGCGCGAACTTGCTGAACTCGTCGACGATGCGGCGCAGATCGTTGGTCTGGCGCACGATCACGTCGGTCATCGCCTCCAGCTTGCCCTGGTCCTCGCCCAGCTCGGGGCCGAACTTGCGCTTGATGCGCTCGGCGCTCAGCTGGATCGGGGTCAGCGGGTTCTTGATCTCGTGTGCGATGCGCCGGGCGACGTCGCCCCAGGCCGCCATCCGCTGGGCGCTGACCAGATCGGTGACGTCGTCGAAGGCGATCACGTAGCCCTCCAGCCGGCCATCCTCGCCGCGCCGCGTGGCCATCCGCACCAGCAGCTGCTCCAGCCGGCCCTGGCGCGAGACCTTGACCGAATCCTGGGCGATCTCGGACTGGCTGGTGCGCAGCGTTTCGAAAAGCGGGCCGAATTCGGGCACCGCCGCGGCCAGCGCCAGCGACTGGCGGTCGCCCGACCAGTCGAGCAGCCGCTCGGCCGAGCGGTTGACGAAGGTGATCCGCCCGTCCGGATCGACCCCGACCACCCCCGAGGTGACCGAGGAAAGCACCGAATCGAACAGCCGCCGGCGCCGCTCGATCTGCTCGGTATTGTCGAGAAGCGTGTCGCGCTGGCCCTTGAGCTGCCGGGTCATCTGGTTGAAATACCGGCCCAGCATGGCGATCTCGTCGTCGCCCTCCTCCTCGATGACCTGGGTGTCGAGATCGCCGGCCCCGACCTTCTGCGCGGCATTGGTCAGGCGCCCCACCGGGCGCGAGAGCCGTTCGGCGAACCACATGCCCAGCCAGATCGCCGCCAGGATCAGGATCACCGCGAAGCCGAGGTAGAGCAGGCCGAACTCGAACAGCACCCGGCCGCGCTCGCTTTCGAGCTGCTGGTAGAGATGCACGGTCTGCTTGGTCTCGTCCAGCAGGCTGAGGATCTCGCCGTCCACCTCGCGGCTGACGAAGAGGAACCGGTCGACGAAGGAATCGAGCCGCACCAGCGCGCGGAACTCGTTGTTGTCCCAGTCCTGGATGATCAGCAGCCCGTCCTCGCTGGCGGCGGCGATCTGGTCGGGATGGGGACGCTCGAAATCGAAGAGATACGAACGCTCGCCGCGGGCCCGGATCTCGCCGGTGCCGTCGATCACATAGGCCTCGCGCAGACCGCGCTGGATCTGCAGCTGCCCCTGCACCAGCACCTGGCGCAGCTCGGCATCGTTCATGAACGGGGTTAGGCGCCGGCTGTTGTCGAGGAACCGCGCCAGGGCGGTGGCGTCGGCGGCCAGATCCTCGCGCTGCTCGTCCTCGTAGGCCTCGGCGGCGGCCAGCGACGAGCCGACGACCTGGCGTACCCGGTCCGAGAACCAGCCCTCGAGGCCGATATTCACCGTCAGCCCGGCAAAGACCGCGACCGTGACCGCGGGAATCAGCGCCAGCAGCGCGAAAACGCCGATCAGCCGCAGATGCAGGCGCGAGCCCGCCGACTGCGCCCGGCGGGCGGCCAGCAGGCGTCCCACCTGCCCCAGCACCAGCGCCGCCACCACCAGCACGTAGACCAGGTCGGCCAGCAGGATGAACCGCAACGACGGCGCATTGGCGCGCAGCTCGAACGGTCCCAGCACCAGGAAGGTCGCGAAGGCCAGGATCGGCCCCAGGATCACCAGGCCGAGGGTGCCGACATTGCGCGCGCGGCGCGTTCTGCGCCAGCGATTGATCGCGATGAGTGGCCTGCTCTGTGTCCCGGTTGCCACCTGCCGCCCTCGTGTTGATGTGCCGCCTGCGCGGCCGACCGCCATATGTCGTGGTCAACGCCAGTGTTGACACTGGTCCGCCACGCGAATGTGGCCATTTTACATCATTTTGCGGCGCCGTGTCACCTGAATATCAAGCTCGGTGATCTTCTTTCTGAGCGTATTGCGGTTGATTCCCATCAGGTCGGCGCATTTCGCCTGGTTCCCGCCCGTCGCGTCGAGCGCGATCTCGATCAGCGGCGTCTCGACTTCGCGCAAAATCCGCGCATGAAGCCCCGGCGGCGGCAGCATCGCGCCGTGCAGGTCGAAATAGCGGCGCAGGTGGCGCGCGACGGAGTCCGACAGCTTCTCGGCATCGCTGCCCCCGCCCAGCACCGGCTCGGGCTCGGGCGCCGCCCCCAGCACCGCCTCGACCTCGGCGCGGCTGATTTCCTCGGCGCGGCCGGTCAGCACCAGCCGGCGCACCGCGTTCTCGAGCTGGCGCACGTTGCCCGGCCAGCTGTAGGCACGCACCAGCTCCGCGGCCTCCTTGCCAAGCCGGCGCAGGGGCGCGCCCTCGCGCTCGGCGCGGATCAGGAAATGCGCCGCCAGCAACGGGATGTCGTCGACCCGCTCGCGCAGGGCCGGCACCTGGATGGTGGCGCCGCTCAGCCGGTAATAGAGGTCCGGCCGCAGCCGCCCCTTGTCAAGCGCCGCCGGAAGATCGCCCTGGCTGGTCGCCATGAACCGCGGCGCGTGATCGCCGGGCGTGTCCATCATCCGCACGATCCGGGCCTGGATGGCGTCATCGAGATCGGCGATCTCGTCGACCAGCACGGTGCCGCCGCGCGCCCGCGCCAGCACCCGCGCGGGGCCTTCGAGCTCGTTCAGATCGGCGGCCGAGACGGTGACGAACGGCAGGCTGCGCCGGTCCGAGAAATCGTGGATGGCGCGCGCGATCAGCGACTTTCCGGTGCCGCTCTCGCCGGTGATCAGCACCGGCAGATCGGTGTTCATCATCCGCGCCACCAGCCGGTAGAGCGACTGCATGACCGCGGTGCGCCCGACCAGCGGCAGATCATCGGGCCGCTCGTCGGCCTCGACGCGCGGGGACGGATGCGCGCGCCGGCCGGTCTCCAGCGCACGCGCGGTGCGCTTCATCAGGTCGGGCAGATCGAAGGGTTTGGGCAGGTAGTCATAGGCCTTGGCCTCGGCCGCCTGGATCGCGGTCATGATGGTGTTCTGCGCCGAGATCACGATCACCGGCAGCCCGGGCCGATCCCGGGAGATCTTGGGCAGCATCTCGAGCCCGTTCCCGTCCGGCATCACCACGTCCGAGATCACCACGTCGCCCTTGCCCTCGCCCACCCAACGCATCAGCGTGGTGAGCGACGAGGTGGCATGGACCTTGCAGCCGGCGCGGGTCAGCGCCTGGGTCAGCACCGTGCGGATCGTGCGGTCGTCGTCGGCGACCAGAACCGTGCCATCCATCAGTTGCTCTCCTTGCTTGCGATCTCGCGCGGCACCCGCGGCAGCGACAGGCGAAACACCGTGCGCCCCGGAACCGACATCACCGAGATCCACCCGTCATGGTCCGAGATGATCTTGCTAACCAGCGCCAGCCCCAGCCCGGTGCCGTTCTCGCGCCCGGACACGAAGGGATCGAAGATATCGGCGCGGATATTCTCGGGCACGCCCGGGCCATCGTCGATGATCTCGATCTGCAGCGGCAACGAGCGCCCGGAGCCATCGGCGCGCCGCAGCCGGAAGGAATGTTCGAAATAGGTGTGGATCCGGATGGTTCCGCCTTCAGGATCAGCGGCTTCCGAGGCGTTCTTGAGAAGATTGAGCACCACCTGCAGCAGCTGGTCGGGATCGCCCCAGGCCAGCGGCAGCGAGGGGTCGTACTCCTCGAGGATGCGCATGTGGGCGCCGAATCCCAGCCGCGCCGAGCGCCGGGCACGGTCGAGCACGTCGTGGATGTTGACCGGGCGGAAATCCGGTGCGCTGAGGTTGCCGAACTGCTCCACCTGCTCCAGAAGCTTCACGATCCGGCGGCTTTCGGTGACGATCAGGTCCGCAAGTTCAATGTCTTGCGGCCCAAGGCTCATGCTCAGAAGCTGGGCCGCACCGGTGATCCCGGCCAGCGGGTTCTTGATCTCGTGGGCCAGCATCTCGGCCATGCCGATGGCCGATTTCGCCGCCGATTTCACCGATTGGCTCTGGGTCATCCGCCCCGCCAGCTCGCGCGGCGAGATCATCAGGATCATCGTGCCGGGATGGCCGGCGAGCGGCGCGATCTGCAGGGCGCATTGCAGCGGCGCGCGCTGGCCCGAGCCGACGTCGATGTCGTTGACGAAAAGCGGCGTGCCGTTCTGGCGGGCGCGGGCGAAGGCGGCCTCGATCGGGGCATCGACCGCGACCTGGTCCCAGACCGGCGTGCCGGCGACCGATTTCGCCGAGGCGTTCAGAAACCCCTCGCCCGCCGGGTTCACCGCCGCGATCCGGTCGCCCGCGTCGATCAGGATCGCCGGCACCGGCAGGGAGTTCCAGATCGCCGGGTCCGAGATCATGCCGCCTCGCGTGCGTGGGCCGGGGCGCCGGCTGCGATGGCGTCCGGCAGCAGGGCCAGTACCGCCTCGGGCTGCCGCGCGGTGAGGATCTGGCGGCGCAGTCCGGACGGGGTTCCGGCCGCGTCCAGATACCAGCCGAGATGCTTGCGCGCGACGCGCAGGCCCAGATCGCGGCCATGGAATCCGAGCATCGCGTCGTAATGGCCGGCGATCATCCCGGCCAGCGCCGCACCTTGCGGCGCAAGCGGCTTCGGAGCGCCATGCAGGTGATGGGCGATCTCGGCCAGCAACCAGGGACGGCCGCGCGCCCCGCGTCCGACCATCACCCCGTCGGCGCCCGACCGCGCGAGGGCCTCGGCGGCGCTGCCCGGCCCGAGGATATCGCCGTTGGCGATCACCGGCACCCGCACCGCTTCCTTGACCGCGCGGATCGCCGCCCAGTCGGCCCGGCCGGTGTAGAACTGGCAGCGCGTGCGTCCGTGGATGGCGATCATCCGCACCCCGGCGCTCTCGGCGCGCCGCGCCACCTCGGGCGCGTTCATCAGGTCCGCGTCCCAGCCCAGCCGGGTCTTCAGCGTCACCGGGATGCCGACCGCCCCCACCACCGCCTCGATCAGGCGCAAGGCGTGGTCGGGGGTCTTCAGCAGCGCCGAGCCGGAGGCGCCATTGGTGACCCGTTTCGCCGGGCAGCCCATGTTGATGTCGATGACGGCGGCGCCCATGTCCTCGATCCGGCGCGCCGCCTCGGCCATCCAGTGCGCCTCGCGCCCGGCCAGCTGCACCGCGGTGCGCGCGACGTCGGCGCCGAGTTCCGCCTTGGCGCGGGTTCCGGGCCGGGCCTGGACCATTTCCTGGCTGGCGACCATCTCGCTGACCACCAGGCCGGCGCCGAAGCTCTGCACGAGATCGCGGAAGGGCCGGTCGGTGATCCCGGCCATCGGTGCCAGCAGCACCGGGGGGCTGAGGGCGATATCTGCAATCGAAACGGTCAAATGCCCAAACCTTGCGCAGTTGCCCCATAGGTAGCGAAGCCAGGCGGATGGCACAATCGGCGGCGGCCTGCAAACCCCGCGACAAAGTGAGATTGCCCAAAAAACGGGCGATGGGCCCGGGGCGATTGCGCGCGCCGGGGCGAGCGACTAGACAGGCAGCCGCCGGTTTCGCCGTTGGAGGGGCGCCATGACCATCGCCGCGCTGATCCTTGCCGCCGGGCGCGGCGCGCGCGCCGGGCCTGGCGCGGCCAAGCAATGGCGCGTCGTGGCCGGGCGGCGGGTCATCGACTGGACGCTGTCGCGGTTCCGGGCCTGCCCACGGATCGACCGGATCGCGCTGGTGCTGCCGGCGGAGGCGGGCGAGGCCTGGGACGCGTTCGACGGCGCGGATCTGATCCTGGCGCGGGGCGGCACCGAGCGTGCCGAATCGGTGCGAAGCGGTCTGGCCGCGCTGGCCGGGCACGGCGTCACCCGGGTGCTGATCCACGACGCCGCCCGATGCTGCGTCAGCCAGCGCCTGATCGGTGCGGTGATCGATGCGCTGGATCAGGCCGAGGGCGCCGCCCCCGGCCTTGCGGTCACCGACGCGCTCTGGACCGGTGCCGATGGGGCGGTCGCCGGCAGCCGCGACCGGGCGGGGCTCTTCGCGGCGCAGACGCCGCAGGGCTTTCACTATGACGCCATCGTTGCCGCCCATGCCGCACATCCCGGGGGGGCCGCCGACGATGTCGAGGTCGCGCGGGCGGCCGGGATACGCGTGGCGATCGTGCCGGGCGATCCGGACAATCTGAAGATCACCCAAGCCTCCGATTTCGACCGGGCGGCACGGATTTTGAGGGGCGAGATGGAGATCAGGCTGGGCAACGGGTTCGACGTGCACGCCTTCGGGCCGGGCGATCATGTGACCCTGTGCGGCGTATCTGTGCCGCATGAGCGGGGTCTCGTCGGCCATTCCGACGCCGACGTGGGGATGCACGCGGTGACCGACGCGATCTATGGCGCGCTGGCCCGCGGCGATATCGGCCAGCATTTTCCGCCCTCCGATCCGCAATGGAAAGGCGCGGCCAGCGCGGTTTTCCTGCGCCACGCCGCGGGCCTGGCGCGCGACATGGGATATCGCGTCGGCAACGTGGACTGCACGCTGATCTGCGAAACCCCAAAGATCGGGCCGCATTCGGAGGCGATGCGTGCCGCGATGGCGCAAGTTCTCGGGGTGGAGAAGGACCGGGTCTCGGTCAAGGCCACGACCTCGGAGCGGCTGGGCTTCACCGGGCGCGGCGAGGGCATCGCGGCGCTGGCCAGCGCCACGCTGGTGCCGGCATGAATCGCTGGGCCGAGCGGATCGCGACCCTGGGCGGCGTCGGCTATCTGCGCCCGGCGCCCGGCACCTGGGGCTCGCTGGCGGCGCTGCCGCTGGCCTGGCTGATGCATGTGATCGGGGGCTTTCCGCTGCTGGCGCTGGCGGCGGCCTCGTCCTTCCTCAAGGGCTGGTGGGCGACCGGGGTGATGACGAAGGGGGCGGACAATGACGACCCCTCCGAGATCGTGATCGACGAGGTGGCCGGCCAGTTCATCGCCCTTTTGCCGCTCAGCTATGCCGCCTGGACGCGGGATCTGAACATCCTGGCGCTCTGGCCCGGCTGGATCGCGGCCTTCCTGCTGTTCCGCCTCTTCGACATCGCCAAGCCCGGCCCCGTGGGCTGGGCCGACCGGCGCGGCGATGCGCTGGGGGTGATGCTGGACGACGTGATCGCCGGCCTCTTCGCGGCCATCGGCGTGATGATCCTGGCCGGGATCTGGCACGGGGTGCTGGGCCGGTGACGGTCGGCGACCTGCTGGCGCAGGCCGAGGCGGCGGGCGTGAGGATCGCCACCGCCGAAAGCTGCACCGGCGGCATGGTGGCGGCGGCGCTGACCGACATCGCCGGCTCGTCCCGCGTCATCGAGCGCGGTTTCGTCACCTATTCCAACGCCGCCAAGCGCGAGCTGCTGGGGGTCTCGGCGGAGGCGCTCGACCAGTTCGGCGCAGTCTCGGAAGAGGTGGCGCGCGAGATGGCCGAGGGCGCCCTCGCCCATGCCCCGGTGCAGCTCGCGGTCTCGGTCACCGGCATCGCCGGGCCGGGCGGCTCGGAGGTCAAGCCCGAGGGGCGGGTCTGTTTCGGCCTGGCCTGCCGAGGCCACCCGACCCTGACCGAGACCATCGAGTTCGGCGCCCCGGGCCGCGCCGCGGTCCGCGCCGCCGCCCGCGACCACGCGCTGGCGCTGCTGGCGCGCGGCGTGGCGCTTCTGGCCTCGGGTTAGAGCCGCATATCGGCCGGAATACCTGCCAGACGCCTTTTCCCCGCGCCGCACCGCTAACCGCGGATCAGGTCGCCCAGCTCCGAGGCGGCGGCGTCCGATCGCAGCAGCGCCCGAACCGCTTCGGTTCGGTCGGCCCCAATCAAGCCCTTGGCCTTTTCCGCGACCCGCGCTTCGCGCGCGTCCAATGGCAGCGGCGCGTCCAGATCGTGCTGCGCCGTCTCGATCCGGCCGCCCCGGTGATGCAGCGCGATCCGCGCTTCGGTCTCGCGCAGCGTGTCGTCGGGCACGACCTCCACGAGATCGCGCAGCGCGATCAGGCGCGGATCGGCGCAATGCGTATCGCTGTAGCTCTCCAGTCGCGCGGTGTCATGGCCCAGCAGATGCAGGGCAACCGCGGCGCTATAACTGAACTTGGCGCCGAGCCCGGTGGTCGGTTCCGGCTGGTTGCAGACGCTCATCCAGCGCGGATGGGTGGTCACCACGACGCGGGCAAGCGTGTCAGGGCGCACATCGAGCCCCCGAAGCGCTTCCAGCGCCGCGTGCAGCCCATGACAGCAGGCGTGGAACTTGTGACTCACCGTCTCGAACTGCCAGACGGTGCCCAGGCCTTCGAGCGCCGCACCTGCGTCCGCCGCGCCGTGATGGGTGGCGGCGAAACCGAAGGGGCCTTCCAGCGCGTCCGGATTGGCGATGAACCCGGCGCGGACCAGCTGCGCCGCCTCGACCCCGGCGGCGGCGGCCATGCCGGCGTGATAGGGCTTGCCCATCGTGCCGAATTGCGCCTTCAACCCGGCGGCGCGGGTCGCGACAAGGCCCAGACACAGGGCCGTTTGCGCGGTTTCGAGCCGCATCAGCCGGGCGGCGGCCGCGGCAGCGCCGAAGGCGCCGGCGGTGGCGGTCTGGTGAAACCCGGCCTGGTAATGCGAGCGCCCCAGCCAGAGACCGACGCGGATCGAAAGCTCCATGCCGACCAGTGCCGCCTCGAGCATCCGGGGCAGCGAGGCCCTCTCCGCCTCGGCGACCGCCAGGGCCGCCGGGAAGACCGCCACCGAGGGATGGCCGATATGGGCGAAATGGGTGTCGTCGTAATCGAGCGCGTGCGAGGTCGCGCCGTTGACCAGCGCCGCCATCCGCGCCGGCGCCTTGCGCGGCGCGGCGAACAGGCTGGACTGCTCCGTGCCGCCTTCCTCGGCGGCGAGATCGCGCAGGATCCGCGCGACGGGCTCCTCCCGCCCGGCAAGACCGACCGCGACCCAGTCCAGCGCCGAGAGGCGCGCCACGGCGCGCACGCTTTCGGGGGCCGAACAGGGAGCGCCGGCGAAACCCGCAAGCCGCGAGGTGAGATCGCCGATCGCCGGTTCGATTGCAGCTGCGCGCGTCACCCGTAAAGCGCCTTCGCGCGGGTCTCGAAGGCGCGCACGATCCGGTGCATGGCCTCGTTGAACACCACGCCGATGACCTTTTGCAGGATCGCGTTGCGGAACTCGAAATCGACGAAGAAGGAGACCTCGCAGCCGCCCGGCGCCTCGGCGAAGGCCCAGTTCGATTTCATGAACTTGAACGGCCCCTCGAGATATTCCGTGTCGATTCGCAGATCCTCGGGCCAGAGCGTCACCCGGCTGCCGAAGCGCTCGCGGAAGACCTTGAAACTGATCACCAGGTCGGCCTCCATCACCTGCGCGTCGCCCTGGGGCGTAACCTTGCGCACCCGCGCCGCGGCGCACCAGGGCAGGAACTCGGGATAGGATCCGACGTCGGCCACCAGGTCGTACATCTGCCGCGCGCTATAGGGCAGCGGGCGGGTTTCCGAATGGGTCGGCATGGGCGCGGCGGTGTCCTGTCAGTTCATGGGTGACAATGGCGCGTCATGTCATATGGTTGGGCGCAAAGTTCAAGGGGAAGCGATGCCAAAGCGGCCATATGTCATTGACGAGATGATCTCGGCCAAGGCCATCGCGGCCCGGATCGAGGCCCTGTGCCGCGAGATCACCAAGGAATTCGCCGGCACCGACAAGCTGGTGGTGGTGGGGCTGCTGCGCGGCAGTTTCGTCTTCATCGCCGACCTGGTGCGCGAGCTAGACCTGCCCATCGAGGTCGATTTCCTCGAGGCCTCCTCCTATGGCGACACCATGGAAAGCAGCCGCGAGGTGCGGATCCTGAAGGACCTGCGCGGCGCCATCGAAGGGCGCGACGTGCTGGTGGTCGAGGATATCGTCGACACCGGCCACACGCTGAACCACGTGATCGGCCTGCTGAAAAGCCGCCACCCGGCGCGGCTGAAATCCATCGCCCTGCTCGACAAGCCCAGCCGGCGCGAGGCGGAGATCCGCGCCGACTGGATCGGCTTCGAGATCCCCGACGAATTCGTCGTCGGCTACGGCATCGATTTCGCGCAGCGCAACCGCAACCTGCCCTTCATCGGCAAGGTGCGGTTTACCGGCTGAGCGATGCACTGGCTGTTGCGCATGTCGCGATGGGCGCGCAACCCGCCCTCCGAACGCCGGGTGCTGATGGTGCTGGCGGTGATCCTGGCCTGCCTCGCGGTGGTCGGTGCCGAGCGGGCCGGGCTCTGGCCGGACTGGGCGACGGCCGAGCGGATGCGGCGGTGACTAGGGCCGGATGTGCGCATGAGCACAGGGCATGTGCCATTTTCGACGTTACGCAGCGGCAGCGCCGGGGTATCGTCGATGGCAGGAAACGCGTTCGTCAACCAAGGAGAGTGTGCATGAAGACCGGAATCACCCTGATCGGCGGCCTGCTGGCGGCCGGAGTTATCGCCACGACGGCGATCAGCCAGAATGACGCGGATCCCGCGATCATGGCCGCGGTCAAGGCGCGGCAGGCGCATATGCAGCTCAACGCCTTCAACATCGGCGTGCTGGGCGCGATGGCCAAGGGCGAGATCCCCTATGACGCCGAGGTGGCTTCGGCCGCTGCCGGCAACCTCGCGGCCCTGTCGCAGATGAACGAGGCCCGCTACTGGCCGCCGGGTTCGGACAACGTCACCCTTGGCGACGAGGCGACCGAGGCTCTGCCGGTGATCTGGGAGGATGGCGGCAAAGTGATGGAGAAGGCCATGGCGATGGCCGAGGCCGCCGCCGGGCTGAACGAGGTCGCGGGCGGCGGGCTCGACGCGCTGCGCGCGGGCATGGGTCCGGTCGGCAAGGCCTGCGGCGGCTGCCACGAGACCTATCGCAAGAAATCCGAGAACTGATCCGGGCGGGGCGCCCCGGCGCCCCGCTCCGGTTCCAGGTGAGGTTTCATGGCCAAGTTGTTGCGATACATGGTGGTTCTGGCCCTTCTGGGCGGCGCCGCCTTCTGGTGGCTTACCCGTCCCGTGGGGGTCGACGCGGCGCGCTTTGCAGATCTGACCGGCGATGCGACCCGCGGCGAGACGGTGTTCTGGGCGGGCGGCTGCGCCTCGTGCCATGCCGCCCCCGAGGCCACGGACGAGGCGCGGCTGGTGCTGTCGGGCGGTTACCGGATGGTCAGCCCGTTCGGCACCTTCCTCGCGCCCAACATCTCGCCCTCGCCGCAGGGCATCGGCGGCTGGAGCACCGCGGACCTGGCGGGTGCCCTTCTGGCCGGCGTCTCGCCCGAGGGGCAGCACCTCTACCCCGCCCTGCCCTATGCCGCCTATCGCAACATGACCGCGCAGGACCTCGTCGATCTGAAGACGTTCCTCGACACCCTGCCCCCGTCCGACGTGGCGAGCCTGCCCCACGAGGTCGGATTCCCCTTCACCCTGCGCCGTGGAATCGGGCTGTGGAAATGGCTGAACCTGCCCGAGGGATGGGTGATGGGCGACCCACCGAGCCCGGAGGCAGAGCGTGGGCGCTACCTGGTCGAGGCGCTGGGGCATTGCGGCGAATGCCACACGCCGCGCAACATCACCGGCGGGCTGGACCGCGGCCGCTGGATGCAGGGCGCGCCGAATCCCTCGGGCAAGGGCAAGATCCCGGCGATCCACCCGGCCGAGCTGACCTGGAGTGCCACCGATATCGCCTATTACCTCGAGACCGGCTTCACCCCCGAGTTCGACAGCGCGGGGGGCAGCATGACCTCGGTGGTTCGCAACATGGCGCATCTGACGCCCGAGGACCGCGGCGCCATCGCCGCCTATCTCAAGGCCCTGCCCGGCGGATAGGTCGCGGGGGCTCCGCCCCCGTCGCGCAAGGCGCGACTCCCCCGGAGTATTTCGGCCACAAAGAAGCCGGGAGGGGTGCCGTCAGGCGCGACCGAGCCGGTCCAGCCGGGCGGCACGCAGTTGCGCGAAATCGCTGCCGGCGTGATAGGAGGAGCGGGTCAGCGGCGTTGCCGAGACCATCAGGAAGCCCTTGCCATAGGCGGCCTTCTCGTAGGCCTTGAACTCCTCGGGGGGCACGAAGCGCTGCACCGCGTGGTGTTTCGGTGTCGGTTGCAGATACTGGCCGATGGTCAGGAAATCCACGTCCGCCGCGCGCATGTCGTCCATCACCTGGCGCACCGCCTGGGCGTCCTCGCCGAGCCCGACCATGATGCCCGACTTGGTGAACATCGCCGGGTCCAACTCCTTGACCCGCTGGAGAAGACGCAGGGAGTGGAAATAGCGCGCGCCGGGGCGCACCTCGGGGTAGAGGCCGGGCACGGTCTCGAGGTTGTGGTTGAAGACGTCCGGTTTCGCCGCGACCACGGTCTCCAGCACCTCGGGGGCGCATTTGAGGAAATCGGGGGTCAGGATCTCGATGGTCGTGGCCGGGGCGCGGTGGCGGATCGCGCGGATGGTCTGGGCGAAGTGATCGGCGCCGCCATCGGCCAGATCGTCCCGGTCGACGCTGGTGATCACCACGTGGTTGAGGCCCAGCTTTTCCACCGCATGGGCGACGCGCCCCGGCTCGAAGGCGTCGAGCGCGTCGGGCCGGCCGGTGGCGATGTTGCAGAAGGTGCAGCCGCGGGTGCAGATCTCGCCCATGATCATCATCGTGGCGTGGCCCTGGCTCCAGCATTCGCCGACATTGGGGCAGCCGGCCTCTTCGCAGACCGTGACCAGATTGTTGTCGCGCATGATCCTGCGGGTGTCGGCATAGCCCTGCCCGCCCGGCGCCTTGACCCGGATCCAGCCCGGTTTCTTCGGCTGGGCATTGTCGGGGCGATGCGCCTTCTCGGGGTGGCGCTGTTCGGGGATTTTCAGATCGCGCACGGGGGCAGGTCCTTTCGGGTCTGGCGGTCTCGCCGCCCTTATCATAGATCGCGCCGCACGGCACTGCCAGCGACGCATAGCCGCTATGCCGGGCTCGCTACGGATCGGGTTGCGGCTGCCGGGTGGCGGCGACGATCCGCTCGCCCACGCTGCGGATCAGATCGGCAAGGTCGGTGACCCAGCCCTCTTCGGGGGTGCTGGCGCGACGCACGAGACCGACGGTGCGGGCCGGTTCGGGCTGCGGGAACCGGCGCAGGCAGAGCCCCGGGGCGGCGTCGCTCTCGGCGGCCGCGGCCAGTTCCGGCATCAGCGTCAGCCCGAAACCGGCCGCCACCAGGCGCGACAGCGTGCCGAGCGAGCCCGCCCCCATGTTGATGCCGGTGCCCGAGCGGTCCTTGCCGCAGACCTCGAGCGCCTGATCGGTCAGGCAATGCCCGTCCTCGAGCAGCAACAGCTGCGAGGCTTCCAGATCGGTCGGCCGGAGCGCCCCGGCCCCGGCTGCGAGCCGGTCGAGCCGGGATTGCGAACCGGCGAGCAGGAACCGGTCCTCGAAGAGCGGCATCTCGACCAGGTCGCGTTCGCCGCAGGGCAGCGCCAGCACCGCCGCGTCCAGCGCCCCGCCGCGCAGCCGGTCGATCAGGGTCTCGGTCCGGGCCTCGCGCACCTGCACGCCAAGCTGCAGATCGCCGCCGCGCAGCCCCTCCAGGACGCCGGGCAGCAGGTAGGGCGCGATCGTCGGGATCAGCCCGAGCGAGAGCGTCCGCCGCCCGGCGCCCTGGTCGCGGACCACCCGTTCCAGCGCTTCGGCCGCGTCAAGCACCTCGTGCGCCAGGGCCAAGATCTGCCGCCCAAGCGGCGTGAGGACCACGTCGCGGGCGCGCCGTTCGACCAGCGGCGCGCCGGCCTGCGCTTCGAGCCCGCGGATCTGCACCGAGAGCGCCGGTTGCGAGACATGGCAGGCATCCGCGGCGTGCCCGAAATGCCGATGCTCGGCCACGGCGCGGAAATAGACCAGTTGCCGGAGGGTGAAGGTCATAGCTTTGGGTAATCGCCGGGGGAGACATTGGCAATCGTTGATTATCGGTCGGCGCGTGGTCTTGGCAGCGGGCCATCGCTTCGGATCGGCAGGAGTCCCTGCGCGGTCGATCCGATGCAGGACGTTGGGCCCGGACGACCCTAGGACGCAGGGCCGCGTTTCGGCTCAATTGCAAGCGGAATGTCCGCGGCGCAGGCTCGCGCCCTGCTTCAATCGCCACCCGCGCGCCGCCGCTTGTCACGCCAGACCGCGCCTGGCCCCTTGCCCCCGCCGAGAAGGCAGGCGTTGCCAAAACGGCGAGAATGTCGTGTCCTTGGGTGACGCCAGCCAAAGCGGAGCCCACCCATGTCCCATGTCTTTCCCCGCCACACCCGCGCCGAGATCCCCACCGTCGCCTCGGGACAGGGCGCCTATCTCTACGACACGTCCGGCAAGGCCTATCTGGACGGGTCCGGCGGGGCGGCGGTCTCGTGCCTGGGCCATGGCGACCCGGCGGTGACCCAAGCGATCAAGGACCAGCTCGACCGCGTTGCCTTCGCGCATACCGGGTTCTTTACCTCCGAGCCGGCGGAGAAGCTGGCGGATAGGCTGATCGAGGTGGCGCCGCAGGGCCTCGACAGGGTCTATTTCGTCTCGGGCGGGTCCGAGGCGATGGAGGCGGCGCTGAAGCTGGCGCGGCAGTATTTCCTCGAGATCGGCGAACCTGAGCGGCGCCATGTCATCGCGCGCCGGCAGAGCTATCACGGCAACACGCTGGGCGCGCTGGCGACGGGCGGCAACATGTGGCGCCGCGAACCTTTCGCGCCACTCTTGATGGAGACTCATCACATCGCGCCCTGCTATGCCTATCGCGGGCAGGCCGAGGGCGAGAGCGCCGAAGCCTATGGGCTGCGGGTGGCGCAGGAACTGGAGGACAGGATCGCAGAGCTGGGCGAGGGCACGGTGATGGCCTTCGTCGCCGAGCCGGTGGTGGGCGCGACCGCCGGGGCGGTGCCGCCGGTGCGGGGCTATTTCAAGCGGGTGCGCGAGATCTGCGACCGGCACGGGGTGCTGCTGATCCTCGACGAGGTGATGTGCGGCATGGGCCGGACCGGCACGCTTTTCGCCTGCGAGCAGGAGGGCATCAGCCCCGACATCTGCGCCATCGCCAAGGGGCTGGGCGCGGGATACCAGCCGATCGGCGCGATGCTGTGCTCGGGCAAGATCTACGAGGCGATCCGGTCGGGCAGCGGCCTCTTCCAGCACGGGCACACCTATATCGGCCATCCGACCGCCTGCGCCGCGTCGCTGGCGGTGCTGGGGCGGCTCTTGGACGATGGCATCCTTGCGCGCGTGGCGCCGATGGGCGAAAAGCTGCGCGCGGCACTGGAGGCAGAATTCGGCCAGCATCCGCATGTCGGCGACATCCGCGGGCGCGGGCTCTTCCTGGGGCTGGAGCTGGTCGAGGACCGGGCCAGCAAGGCCCCCTTCGATCCGGCACGCAAGCTGAACGCCAAGATCAAGAGCGCCGCCTTCGAGGCCGGGCTGATCTGCTATCCGATGGGCGGCACCATCGACGGGAAATCCGGCGATCACGTTCTGCTGGCGCCGCCCTTCATCCTCACCGACGACCAGGTCGGCGAGCTGGTGGACAAGCTTTCGACCGCGATCGACGCTGCGCTGGCCGCCTGACGATGCGGCCCTAAAGCCCCAGTTCGGCCCTGATTTCGGCGCTGTGCTGACCGCGCGCCGGGCGCGGCGGCGGGACCCAGTCGCCGGCCCCCGCAAACCGCGGCGCGGGCGCGGCCTGCAGCGGCCCGTCGCCCTCATGCCAGACGCGGCGGGCAGTGTTCATGGGATGCGCCAGGGATTCCGCCGGCGTCAGCACCGGGGCGACGCAGGCGTCCGTGCCCTCGAAGAGCGCCGCCCAGGCATCTCGGTCGCGCTCCGCAAAGAGGGCTTCCAGACGCGCCGACAGACCCGGCCAGCGCGCGGCGTCGAACTGCTTGGCGAAATCGGCATCGTCGCCAAGGCCGAGCCTTTCCAGGAAGATCGCGTAGAATTTCGGCTCGAGACATTGCACCGAGACGAAGCCGCCGCAGGCGCAGCGATAGGTGCGGCTCCAATGCGGCCCGTCGAGCAGGCTCTGCCCGCGCCGCATCGACAGCCCGCCCGCCTGCCCGAGCGTCATCAGCAGGTTCATCATGTTGGCCGAGCCGTCGAAGATCGCCGCGTCCACCACCGTGCCCTGCCCGGTGGCGCGGGCGCGGATCAGCCCGGCCAGCATCCCCACCACCAGGTAGAGCGCGCCGCCACCGATATCCCCGACCAGGGTCGGCGGCGCCATCGGCGCATCGCCGGGGGCGGAGCCATACCAGAGCGCGCCGCTCAGGCCGATATAGTTCATGTCATGCCCGGCCCGCTCGGCCAGCGGACCCGCCTGCCCCCAGCCGGTCATCCGGCCATAGACCAGCGACGGGCGCACCGCGCGGCAGTCCTCGGGCCCCAGGTCAAGACGCTCCATCACCCCGGGGCGGAAGCCCTCGATCAGCCCGTCCGCGGTCGCGATCAGCTTCAGGAAGACCGCGCGGTCCTCTGCCGCCTTCAGATCGAGGGCGATCGATCGCTTGCCCCGATCGAGGATCGGCGCCTCGGGCATCCCCGGTGTCGGGTTGCCCCCCGCGCGGTCGACCTTGATCACGTCGGCGCCCAGATCGGCCAGCATCATCCCGGCGAAAGGCGCCGGGCCGATGCCTTCGACCTCGACGATCCGGATTCCCTGCAACATGGCACGCCACCCCTCTCGACCTTTGCGCGCAGAGTGCGGGATGCCGCGCAGCCTTGCAATGGCTTGCGCGGCATCCCGCCAAAGCGTTGCGCAAAGGTGGATTTTCGGCTAACATTTCCTTGATTTGATTAAAGACGTGGCCGAGGCTTTCGGCCGATGATTGTGATGACGTTCACGTTTCGACAAGGATCGGACCGGATCGCGGGATCCGGTGCCGGGCGGGATTAGACGCATGCGGCCGGGGGAGCACAGCAAGGCGCGGCGAGAACCGCAGGTGGGCGCTGCGGCGGCGCTTTTGGCGGTCTGCCTGTCGGGCGCCGTCCTCGCCGCCCCGGCGGACGAGCCGCCCTTCGACGCCACCGCCGACACGGTCTTCGACATCATCCGGTCCTCGGACGAGACGCAGTTCCTCTGTCTCAGCGACGCGGGCCGCGCCGTCCGGCAGATGTGGGACAAGCGCATTGACGGCGAGTCCGATCTGGACGTGTTCCTTTTCACCGCCCATTTCCGGGACGGCCCGCCCATCGACATCATCCTCAACCCCGAATTCGGCACCCCCGAGGCCGCCCGCACCGAGGCCGAGCGCTATACCCACGCCCTGGGCCAGTTGCTTCCCGTCTTCCGGCAGGGGCTGCGCCAACTGGGGATCCACAAGGGGAACAAGAGCTTTCACGGCGGGGCCGGCAAGATCTTCCTCTATTCCGAAACCGTCGATCTGCGGATCAGCCAGGATCACCTGGAGGAATCGCTGCTGCACGAGGCGGTTCATGCCTCGCTCGATGCGCCCTACGGGGACTCGCAGGCCTGGCGGGACGCGCAAGCGGCCGACGGCGCCTTCGTGACGCGCTATGCCGCCTCCTCCCCCGAGCGCGAGGATCTGGCCGAGAGCGCCCTTTTCGCCTACGGGCTGCTGCGCCATCCCGGACGGATTCCCCCCGTCGACAGCGCGGTGATCGCGCGGCAGATCCCGGCGCGCATCGCGGTGATCGCCGAGATCCTGAACGCGGCGCCGGATCTGCCCGCCCCGCCCCCGCCACCCGCGGATTGCCGGTGACGGCGGCCCGGGCCAGGCGCCCTTGAACCGGCCGGGTCGGTCAAACGCCGATCCGCGCCCGCCCATCGAACCGAAAGGACATGCCGATGACACGCACGATCGCCAAGCTGGACACCCCCGGCGGCCAGGACGAGCTGCGCCGCGACGACTATTTCCCGACCCTTGTCTACTCCGTCCGACTGCACGACGCCGCGGAGATGAACAGGGAAATCCTCGCCGCGATCCGGGACGAGCGGGCGCGGGATGCGAAGGGCATCGAGCGGTCGAATTTCCGCTCGCTCGGGGGCTGGCACAGCCACAACAACCTGCACAAGGAGGCGCGGTTCAAGCGCCTGACCGACCGCATCCACACCATGCTGGCCGGCATTTCGGAGAACCTCGGCTATGACAAGGGCCGGCATCTGGCGGTGACGACCATGTGGTCGATCGCCAACCCTCCGTTCAGCTCGAACCGGGCGCATATCCATCCCGGCGCGCTGTGGAGCGGGGTCTATTACGTGCAGGCCCCCGAGGGCGCCGGCCAGATCGAGTTCACCGATCCGCGCACCATGAACATCATGAACCCCGCCACCTACATGCCGCGCCAGAAGCGCAAGACCGAGTGCTGGACCAAGGTCAAGGTGACGCCGGAGCCGGGCAAGATGCTGTTCTTCCCCAGCTGGCTCTATCACAGCGTCGATCCGAACCTGGCGCAGGGCGACGGGCCGGACTCCGAACGGATCATCGTCAGCTTCAACATCAACCAGCGCGTCAGCAAGTGACCGCGGCGGTCTGCGGCGCCCGCCGGATCGGGCTCAGAGCGCCAGACGCACCAGCCGGCGATTGACGATCTGCGCCAGCGCCACGGCGGATTTCGAGATGCTGAGCAGGATGATCACCGGCGCCACCCGAAACAGCGAGGTCGAGACCAGCGAATCGGCGGTGGCGATCGACATCTTCTGGAAACCCGCGGCGATCGGGAAGGCATAGGCCGCGAAGATGATCAGGAACGCCACCGCAAGGCCGAGATCCTGGGTCAGGCGGGTACGGGCCTGCGCGGCGCGCACCCGCCCCGCCATGTCGCCATAGCGCCGGATCCGGTCGCGCAGCACCTGCTTCTTGGCATCGCGCAGCGCCGGCGGCGACAGCGCGTCGTCGCTGGCCCGGAACGACAGGAAGGTCTTTTCCAGCCGTGTCTCGGCGCGGTCGAACGCCAGGCCCAGGGTGCGCAGCATCGCCGGATCGCCGGTCATCAGCGTCACGATGATCAGCGCGACGATCACCCCGATCACCACCAGCGGCGAGATGAAATAGACGAAGCACAAGAGCAGCAGGAAGCCGAAGATCACCGCCTCTTCCTCGCGCTTGCGGTCATGCTCGCGCA
>JAGRMU010000298.1 GCA_020441165.1 Sedimentitalea sp. | reverse complement strand
TACTATCGCCGCGCCGACCGCGACCAGTCCGAGGCGCAGTTCGTCGCCCATTGCGCCGAGGCGCTGGAGGCGCTGATCGCACGCGAGGGCGCCGACACCATCGCCGCCTTCATCGGCGAGCCGGTGCTGGGCACGGGCGGCATCGTTCCGCCGCCCGCCGGCTACTGGGCGGCGATCCAGGAGGTATTGACGCGGCACGACATCCTGCTGATCGCCGACGAGGTGGTCACCGGATTCGGGCGGCTGGGCACGATGATGGGGTCGGACCATTACGGGCTGAAGCCGGATCTGATCACCATCGCCAAGGGCCTGACCTCGGCCTATGCGCCGCTCTCCGGCTCGATCGTGTCGGACCGGATGTGGGAAGTTCTTGAGCGCGGCACCGACGAGTTCGGCCCCTTTGGCCACGGCTGGACCTACTCGGCCCATCCGATCGGCGCGGCGGCCGGCGTCGCCAACCTCAAGCTGCTGGATTCGCTGGATCTGGTCGCCAATGCCGGATCGGTTGGCAGCTATCTGACCGCGGGGATGCGCGAGGCGCTTGGCGCTCACGCCCATGTCGGCGAGATTCGCGGCGAGGGGATGCTCTGCGCGGTGGAGCTGGTGAAGGACCGCGACGACCGGGTATTCTTCGACGTCGCCGACAAGGTCGCGCCGCGGGTGGTGGCCGCCATGCTCGAACGCGGCGTGATCGCGCGGGCCATGCCGCAGGGCGACATCATCGGCTTCGCGCCGCCCTTCTCGCTGACGCGACCCGAAGCGGACGAGGTCATCGCCGCCACCCGCGCGGCCGTCGCCGACGTCCTCTGACGGGACGACGGCAACTCTCTTCCGGGGCGCAGCCCCGCTGATCGCGCCCTACCCGCCCCAGGGCGGGCGCGATCCTAAGCGCATGGGACGAAACGGTTCCTATGGGACTCGTCTTGCTCTAGGGTGCCGCCAACCCGTCGCCCCGCGCCCTCTCAGGTCCTGACCGCCTTGCCCGATACCGCCCGTTTCCTCGCCATCGCCGAGCGCGCCATCGAGGCGCTGCCCGAGGCGTTTCGCGCGCCGGCCAGGCAGGTGGTGGTGAACGTGGTGGACTGGCCGGCACCGGACATGCTGGACGAGCTCGGCATCGACGATCCGCTGGAGCTGACCGGGCTCTACGACGGCATCCCGCTGACCGAAAAATCCAGCTTCGACCAGCCCTACGGGCCGGACATGATCTGGCTTTTCCGCAAGCCGATCCTGGCGGAATGGCGCGAGCGGGGCGATGTCGACCTGGAGGACCTGGTCGCCCATGTGCTGATCCACGAGCTGGCCCACCATTTCGGCTGGTCCGACGCGGATATCGCCCGCATCGACCGCTGGTGGGAGTGAGCGCGGGGCGCGCGAAGGCGCCCCGTCCCGGCCAAGGCGTCAGGCGGTCAGCTTGCGCGTGACCTCGATCAGGCGGTTCATCTGGAACGCGACGGATTTCTTGCCGGTCTCGTCGAACTTGCCGGCCGAGGTCGAATAGCCGTAGGGGTTGCCGCCGTCCTCGAACTTGATCGGGTCGGCATAGCCCGGCGCCACGATGATCGCGCCCCAATGCATGAAGGTGGTGTAGAGCGACAGGATGGTCGCCTCCTGCCCGCCATGGGGGTTCTGCGCCGAGGTGGTGGCGGTCACCGCCTTGTTCGCCAGCGCGCCCTTCGACCAGAGCCCGCCCAGCGTGTCGATGAAGGCGCGCAGCTGGCTGGCGCTGACCCCGAAGCGGGTCGGGGCCGAGAAGAACATCCCGTCCGCCCATTCCAGGTCAGCCGGGCTGACCTCGGGGATATCCTGCATCGCGGCCAGCTGCGTCTTCCAGGCGTCCTGGCCATCGACCACCGATTTCGGCGCGGTCTCGGCCACGCGCAGCAGACGCACCTCGGCGCCCGCCGCGCGCGCCGCGTCGGCGGCGGCCTGGGCGATCTGATGGTTGGTGCCGTAGGTGCTGTAGAACACCACTGCGATTTTCGGGTCTGCCATGTCGTTCGCTCCTCTCAAGGATCAACGCCCGATCTGCCGAGCGCTTCGCCTACCAGATAGTCGCCAACGGGCCCGCGACAAACTGCCAAAACCCCACAGCACCTGTGCGGCGGGGCACAGGGCGCCGCGCAGGATCAGGACGGGTCGCGCCAGCGGTTGACCATCGGATAGCGCCGGTCGAGCCAGAACGCGCGCTTGGTCAGGCGCGGCCCCGGGGCCGACTGGAAGCGCTTGTATTCGCTGGTATAGATCAGGGTCTCGACGCGCCGCGCCGTGGCCCGGTCGAAGCCGGCGGCGACGCAATCGGCGATCGAGCCGTCGCGGTCGACGAGGATCTCGAGGATCGCGTCCAGCTCGGGGTAATCCGGCAGGCTGTCGCTGTCCCTCTGATCCGCGCGCAGCTCGGCGCTGGGGGGCTTTTCGATCACCCGCGGCGGGATGACCTCGCCCGCCGGCCCAAGCATCCAGTCGCGGTGATTTTCGTTGCGCCAGCGGCAGGTCCGGAACACCCGCGTCTTGTAGAGATCCTTGATCGGGTTGTAGCCGCCCG
Source organism: Sedimentitalea sp. (assembly GCA_020441165.1). Taxonomy (GTDB): domain Bacteria; phylum Pseudomonadota; class Alphaproteobacteria; order Rhodobacterales; family Rhodobacteraceae; genus JAGRMU01. The sequence continues at coordinate 861 of JAGRMU010000298.1, read as the reverse complement.
CCATGTCGCCATAGATCGTGGCATAGCCCACCGCCACCTCGGACTTGTTGCCGGTGGTCAGCAGCATCTCGCCGAACTTGTTGGACAGCGCCATCAGCAGCAGCCCGCGCAGGCGCGACTGAATGTTCTCCTCGGTCAGCCCCGGCTCGAGCCCTTCGAAGAGCGGCGCCAGAGTTTCGCTGACCGCGGCGCGCGCCGGCCCGATGGGCAGGAAGTCATAGCGGCAGCCCAGCGCCGTCGCCACCGCCTCGGCGTCGTCCAGCGAGGCCTGGGAGGTGTATTCCGAGGGCAGCATCACGCAGCGCACGTTCGCGGGCCCCAGCGCGTCGACGGCGATGGCCGCCACCAGCGCCGAATCCACCCCGCCGGAGAGGCCCAGCAGCACCCTGGAAAACCCGCTCTTGGCCAGGTAATCGCGCAAGGCCAGCACCATCACGTGGTAGTCCTGCTCCCAGGCATCGGGATGCTTGTGCTCGGCGCCCGGAACGATGCGCCAGCCGTCCGGCCCGCGCTTCAGGTCGACATGGGTCACCGCCTCGTCGAAGAGCGGCATGTAGAAGGCCACTCGCCCGCCGGGGTTCAGCCCGAAGCTGCCGCCGTCGAAGACCTGGTCGTCCTGCCCGCCGACCATGTTGAGATAGATCAGCGGCAATTCGGTATCGATCACCCGCGCCACCATGTGGTTGAGCCGGGTCTCCAGCTTCTCGCGGTAATAGGGCGAGCCGTTCGGCACTAGCAGGAATTCCGCCCCGGTCTCGGCCAGGGTCTCGGCCACGTCCTCGTGCCAGGCATCCTCGCAGATCGGACTGCCGATGCGCACGCCGCCGATGCTGAAGGGACCGCCCATCGGCCCCGCGTCGA
>JAGRMU010000046.1 GCA_020441165.1 Sedimentitalea sp. | reverse complement strand
TCGATGACGATGTCGCAGGCCGAAATACCGCCGTCGCGCGGCGCGCTCAAACCGAAGGCGCCGCGCCCGCCCGGCGCGATCATCTGCAGCGCGTCGATCACCACCTCGAAGCCGCCGAGCGCCCCGCCGATCCGCCGGATCCGGCCGCGCAGCGCATCGAAATCGCGGGTCAGCGGCAACTCGGCGCCATCGGTGATCAGCGCGCTCACCGCCAGCGCGCCCGCGAGATGCTCGGCCAGCGGCAGTACCACCTCGCCCGGCCCGGCGATCAGGCAGACCCCGTCCGAGACCACGTCGAGGCTTTGCACCCGCGCCGCCGGCAGCCGCGCCTCGGCGATCAGCGCCGCCATCTTCGGCGCCGCCCGCGCGCCCTCGTCGGACCATCCGGCCCGGTCGCGCAGATCGATGAAGCCGGGCGCATCGATGCCCAGATCCTCGGCCAGCGCCTCGAAGGTGGCGCGCTCCTGCTGGCAGGCGATGATCGCGCCGCCCGCCGCCATGGCCTTTTCCGCGGCGCCGATCTGATCGGTGCAAAGCGCGCTGTGCACCCGCGAGCAGGCCAGCCCGCAGGCGTCGGCCAGCGCCGCCGCGTCCAGGCTCTGGCTCCCCGCGCAATCGCAGAGGATCAGGGTATCGGCCATCGGGTCTCCGTTTCTCAAGCTCCCGCGCAGCCTAGGGAGCGGTCCGGAGAAGGTAAAGCGCCGCGCGGACAAGCCCGCGTGATTTCCGGCCGGCCCGCCCCGCGCGCGGCCCGGCACCGGCGCATTCTGCGGTGCAGCGGAAATTCTCGCGCCAAATCCGCGCGATAGGCGAAATGGGGGGTTGGCGAAGCGGGAACTCTGCCGCATAGTTTCGCAAAACGAGCCGGCCGGATCGGTCCGGCTCAGGGGAGGGCGTGTGGCGACATCGGCCGCAGAGCACATCGACATGCCGTTGGGCGTGGTGGTTCGGAAAACTCCGGGGGCCACCCGCTGGGCGCGTTGGTACTGGCGGGCGGTAGCGGCCGTGCCGGGCGCGGCGCGGGCCGACTGGACCGAGCTGCGGCGCGAGGGCGAGGCGGTCGAGTATCACGCCGCGACGCTGACCCTGCGGCTCTGGGGCTCGGATGCCGAGGCCTATCTGGTCAATCTCGCAGACCGCACCCCCTCGATCTATGTCATCTCGCGTTCCCGGCCCGGTGCCGAGCATCCGCTCCTGCCAGTGATGGTCACCGCCGCGCCCTACGAGGCCCAGGATTATGCCGAGAGCGGCGAGGATGTCGTCGACAAGGTGCCGATGAGCGACGGGCTGATCGCCTGGGTGCGCGATTTCGCCCAGGCCCATCACCGGGGCGAGGGTTTCGTCAAACGCCGCCGCGACCGCCTGGCCACCGACCGTGTCGAGGACGGCAAGGGCGACGCGCGGATCCGGCAGGTCTCGGATGTCTTTCGCGCCCCGCGGCGGGACGCGCCGTGAGCGCCGCGCCCGACCTGTGGTCGCGCCGCAAGGCGCGCGTCGCCGCCGAGGCTGCTGCCGAGGCCGAGGCGCAGACCGCGCGCGCGGCCGAGAGTGCCCTGGCGGGGCGCAGCGATGCCGAGATCCTGGCCGAGCTGGACCTGCCCGATCCCGACACCCTGGTCTCGGGCGCGGATGCCGTGCGCTTCATGGCCCGCGCCGTGCCCGAGCATCTGCGCCGCCGGGCGCTGCGCCGGCTCTGGCGGACCAACCCGGTGCTGGCCAATCTCGACGGGCTGGTCGATTACGACGACGATTTCACCGCCCCCGCCACCGGCGAGGTCGTGCAGACCGCCTATCGCGTCGGCAAGGGGATGCTGGCCCATATCGAGGAGCTGGCCCGCAAGGCCGAGGCGGCCGAGGAGATCGCCGCGGCCCCGCCCGAGGCCGAGCCCGCCCCCGAGGCCGAGCCTGAGCCCCCGCCCGACGCCGCCGCGCCGGAGCCGGACCAGCCCGAACCCGAGCCGGACCGCATCGCCTCGGCCCCGCGCCGGATGCGCTTTGCCTTCGAAGGATGACGTGATGACCGAGGCCCGCCAGACCCTGCCTGAAACCGAGATCGCCGAAGAGGACCGGCTGCGCGCCGATCTCTACGACTTCCTCGGCCTGCTGCTGGCCGCGCCGCCGACGCAGGAGGTTCTGATCCGCACCGCCGGGCTCGGCGGCGACGACAGCGCCCTCGGGCGGGCGATCCAGGCACTGGCGCGGGTCGCAAGGGTGACCCCGCCGTCCGCCGCTGCCCGCGAGTTCAACGCACTCTTTATAGGCTTGGGGCGCGGCGAGCTTCTGCCCTATGCCAGCTATTACCTCACCGGATTTCTCAACGAGAAGCCGCTGGCGCAGCTGCGCGCCGACATGGCCGCGCGCGGCATCACCCGCGCCCCGGACCACCACGAGCCCGAGGACAACATCGCCTCGCTGATGGAGATGATGGCCGGGATGATCCTCGGCCGGTTCGGCGCGCCGGCGACGCTGGTCGACCAGAAGACCTTCTGGACCCGCCATATCGGCCCCTGGGCCGAGCATTTCTTTGCCGATCTCGAGGCCGCGCCCTCGTCGGTCCTCTATGCCTCGGTCGGCAGCGCCGGCAAGGCGTTCATGGAGATCGAGAAGACCGGATTCCGGATGACCGCGGAGCCCAGCCGCCCCGCCCCCCGCAGCCCCAGCGCTGCACCCGAAAAGGAGACCCGCCGATGAGCAAGACCCACGAGGACGGCCCCAGCCGCCGCGACTTCCTGAAACTGGCCGGCACCGCCGCCCCCGCCGCGGTGGCCGCAGCCGCCCTCGCCGGATCGGAGGCCGAGGCCGCCGAGGCGCCGGTCAACGAGACCCGGCTGCAGGACACCGACCATACCCGCGCCTATCTGAAGGCCGCGCGGTTCTGACCCGCCCCGGCGCCCGGCCGCTCGTGCCCGGACGCCGACCCCATGACACCCGGCCGCCAGGGGCCGACCCGCTCGGGAGGACAAGACCATGCTGAGGAAGAAGACCAACCAGGGCGCCGCGCGCGCCAAACCGGCCGAGTTGCGCACGCGCACGGCCAGCGTGCCCATCGACCGGCGCAGCTTCCTGCGCGGATCGGGCCTGGCCATAGGCGGGCTCGCCGCGCTCGGCGCCACCGGCGGCACCGTCACCCGCGCCTCGGCGCAAAGCGCCGCCGACGCCGCGGTGCAGACCATCAAGTCGGTCTGCACCCATTGCTCGGTCGGCTGCACGGTCATCGCCGAGGTGCAGAACGGCGTCTGGATCGGGCAGGAGCCGGGCTGGGACAGCCCGTTCAGCCTCGGCGGCCATTGCGCCAAGGGCGCGGCGGTGCGCGAACACGCCCATGGCGAGCGGCGTCTGAAATACCCGATGAAGAAGCAGAACGGCGAATGGGTGCGGATCAGCTGGGACCAGGCCATCAACGAGATCGGCGACCAGATGCTGAGCATCCGCGAGACCAGCGGCCCGGACAGCGTCTACTGGCTGGGCAGCGCCAAGCACAGCAACGAGCAGGCCTATCTCTTCCGCAAGTTCGCGGCCTACTGGGGCACCAACAACGTCGACCACCAGGCCCGGATCTGCCATTCGACGACCGTGGCCGGGGTGGCCAATACATGGGGCTACGGCGCCATGACCAACAGCTACAACGACATCCACAAGTCCAAGGCGATCTTCCTGATCGGTGGCAACCCCGCCGAGGCGCACCCGGTCTCGATGCTGCACCTGCTGAAGGCCAAGGAAGAGAACAACGCGCCGCTGATCGTCTGCGATCCGCGCTTCACCCGCACCGCCGCCCATGCCGACGAATATGTCCGCTTCCGGCCCGGCAGCGACGTGGCCCTGATCTGGGGGATCCTCTGGCACATCTTCGAGAACGGCTGGGAGGATGCCGAGTTCATCCGCACCCGCGTCTGGGGGATGGACCAGATCCGGACCGAGGTGGCGCGCTGGACCCCGGACGAGGTCGAGCGGGTCACCGGCGTGCCCGGCGAGCAGCTGCGCCGGGTGGCGCTGACCCTGGCCAACAACCGCCCCGGCACGGTGATCTGGTGCATGGGCGGCACCCAGCACACCAACGGCAACAACAACACCCGCGCCTATTGCGTGCTGCAGCTGGCGCTGGGGAACATGGGCACCGCCGGCGGCGGCACCAACATCTTCCGCGGCCATGACAACGTCCAGGGCGCCACCGACCTGGGGGTGCTGGCCGACACGCTTCCCGGATATTACGGGCTGACCCCCGGCGCCTGGGCGCACTGGGCGCGGGTCTGGGAAGAGGATATGGACTGGCTCAAGGGCCGATTCTCGCCCGAGATGGTCGGCGAGACCGCGATGATGAACCTCACCGGCATCCCGGTCAGCCGCTGGATCGACGGCGTTCTGGAAGAGCCGGCGAACATGGACCAGCCCGACAAGGTCCGGGCGATGGTGCTCTGGGGCCATGCGCCCAACAGCCAGACCCGCGGCCCCGAGATGAAGACCGCGATGGAAAAGCTGGACCTGATGGTGGTGGTCGATCCCTACCCCACCGTCTCGGCGGTGATGCAGGACCGCACCGACGGGCTCTACCTGCTGCCGGCCTGCACCCAGTTCGAGACGCGCGGCTCGGTGACGGCCTCGAACCGGTCGCTGCAATGGCGTGACCAGGTGGTCGCGCCGCTCTTCGAATCGCTGCCCGATCACGTGATCATGGCCAAGTTCGCCGACAAGTTCGGCTTTGCCGACCGGATGTTCCGCAACATCGCCATGGATGGCGAGGAGCCGAATGTCGAGGACATCACCCGCGAGTTCAACCGCGGCATGTGGACCATCGGCTATACCGGCCAGAGCCCCGAGCGGATGAAGATGCACATGGCCAACCAGCACACCTTCGACCGCACCACGTTGCGCGCGATCGGCGGGCCGGCCGACGGCGATTTCTACGGCATGCCCTGGCCCGCCTGGGGCACTCCGGAGATGAACCATCCCGGCACGGCGAATCTCTACGACATGTCGATGCCGGTGGCCGAGGGCGGCCTGACCTTCCGCGCCCGCTTCGGGGTGGAATACGAGGGCGACAACCTGCTGGCCGAGGGCGTCTATTCGGTGGGCTCGGAAATCCAGGACGGCTACCCCGAGTTCACCATGCAGATGCTGCGCGATCTCGGCTGGGACGGCGATCTGACCGACTACGAGCGCAACATGATCGACTGGGTCTCCGGCTTCCGCGACCAGCGGCCGAGTGCCGAGGAGGTCGGCGAGACCACCTTCACCGGCGAGATACCCTCGGACTATCTTGAGAAATCCGGCGGGGTGAACTGGAAGACCGACCTTTCGGGCGGCATCCAGCGGGTCGCCATCGCCCATGGCTGCGCGCCCTTCGGCAACGCCAAGGCGCGGGCGGTGGTCTGGACCTTCCCCGACCCGGTGCCGCTGCACCGCGAGCCGCTCTATTCCAACCGGCGCGACCTGGTGGCCGACTATCCGACCTACGAGGACAAGAAGTTCTGGCGCCTGCCGACCCTCTACAAGTCGATCCAGTCACAGGATTTCTCGACCGATTACCCGATCATCCTGACCTCGGGCCGGCTGGTCGAATACGAGGGCGGCGGCGACGAAAGCCGCTCGAACCCCTGGCTGGCCGAACTGCAGCAGGACATGTTCGTCGAGATCAACCCGCGCGACGCCAACAACCTCGGCGTGCGCGACGGGGCGCAGGTCTGGGTCGAGGGACCCGAGGGTGGCAAGGTCAAGGTCATGGCGCTGGTCACCGAAAGGGTCAATTCCGGCGTCGCCTTCATGCCCTTCCACTTCGGCGGGCATTTCCAGGGCGAGGATCTGCGTTCCAAGTATCCCGACGGGGCGGATCCCTACGTGCTGGGCGAGGCCTCGAACACCGCGCAGACCTACGGCTATGATTCAGTGACCCAGATGCAGGAGACCAAGGCCACTCTCTGCAAGATCTGGGCCGCGTAAGGGAGGACGAGACATGGCAAGAGCGAAGTTTCTCTGCGACGCCGAGCGGTGCATCGAGTGCAATGCCTGCGTGACCGCCTGCAAGAACGAGCACGAGGTGCCCTGGGGCATCAACCGCCGCCGGGTGGTGACGATCAACGACGGCACGCCCGGCGAGCGCTCGATCTCGGTGGCCTGCATGCATTGCTCGGACGCGCCCTGCATGGCGGTCTGCCCGGTGGACTGCTTCTACCAGTCCGAGGACGGCATCGTGCTGCACTCAAAGGACCTGTGCATCGGCTGCGGCTACTGCTTCTACGCCTGCCCGTTCGGCGCGCCGCAGTTCCCGCAGGCGGGCAATTTCGGCAGCCGCGGCAAGATGGACAAGTGCACCTTCTGCGCCGGCGGACCCGAGGAGAACCACTCCGCCGCCGAGTTCCAGAAATACGGCCGCAACCGCATCGCCGAGGGCAAGCTGCCGATCTGCGCCGAGATGTGCGCGACCAAGGCCCTGCTCGCCGGCGACGGCGACACGGTCTCGGCGATCTACCGCGAGCGCATCGTGGCCCGCGGCTTCGGCTCGGGCGCCTGGGGCTGGGGCACCGCCTATCAGCAGAAGGGCGGCTGACCCCGCTTTCGCTGCGCCCGGCGGCGGTTCCGGCCGCCCCCGGGCCGTTCATGTTGCCGACCGGACAAGGGATGCCATGCTGCGCGCCGTTCTCGCCCTGATCCTCAGCCTCGTTCTGGCCTCTGCCCTGCCCGCGCAGGAGGCCGCGCCGCCGGTCGACCGCGCGGCGACCGGCGGCGCGCCGACGCTGGCGGACATCCTCGCCCGCCAGGAGGCGCAGAAGGTCGACGACAGCGCCCGCCGGCAAGCGATCGGCGATCCGGCGAATGCTGCGCCGATCACCGCGCCGCTGGGCACGCTGGGCGGCGCCTCGGACCCCGATCTGTGGCGCGCGCTGCGCTTCAACGAGGCCAACGTGACCAGCACCGCGCGCAACCCCGCCGCCACCGTGCTGATCCAGGACGGCGGCATGACCTGGCTGGAGTTCCGACGCGGCCCGCTGGCGCGCTACGGCGCCTGGCTGCTCGGCGGCACGCTGGTGGCGCTGGCGCTGTTCTACCTGATCCGCGGCCGGATCCGGATCGACGGCGAGAAGACCGGGCGGCGGGTGCTGCGCTTCACCTCTTTCGAGCGTTTCGGCCACTGGCTGCTGGCCGGCAGCTTCCTGCTGCTCGGGGTGACCGGCCTGATCACGCTGTTCGGGAGGACGGTGATCATCCCGGCCCTCGGCAAGGAGGCCTTCGCGCCGCTGGCGCTGGCCTCGAAATGGATCCACAACAACGTCGCCTGGGCCTTCATGCTGGGTCTCGCGATCGTCATCCTCGCCTGGACCTTCCAGAACCTGCCGAACCGCCACGACCTGAAATGGCTGGCAGTGGGCGGCGGGCTGTTCTCGAAAGGCGTGCATCCGCCCGCCAAGAAGTTCAACGCCGGCCAGAAGCTGATCTTCTGGGGCGTGGTGGTGCTGGGCCTCTCGATCTCGGTCTCGGGCCTGTCGCTGCTCTTTCCCTTCGAGATGCCGCTCTTCGCCAAGACCTTCGGCGTGCTGAACGATCTCGGCGCGCCCGGCTGGGTCGGGCTTGATCCCCTGCCCACCCAGCTGACCGCGCAGGAGGAGATGCAACTCGCCCAGGCCTGGCACGGCATCGTCGCCTTCGTCTTCCTGGCGATGATCCTCGCCCACATCTATCTCGGCTCGATCGGGATGGAGGGCGCCTTCGACGCCATGGGTTCGGGCGAGGTCGAGGAACAATGGGCGCGCGAGCATCACTCGCTCTGGCTCGACGAGGTGAAGGCGCGCGAGGCCGAGGCGCCCAAGGCCGCCCATCCCGCCGAGTGAGGGCGCCGCGCCGGTTGCGGATCGCGCGCGGCCCGCTACAGTTGCGGGCACCGGAGCCCCTGACCGAGGATCAGAGCCGATGAAAGCCATGTGGATCGCCTTTGCCGCCATCGCGGCGATCACCCTCGCCGCCGGGTTCGGGCTGGAGCGGGCAGGGTTCGGCACCGCCGCGCGCAGCGCCAGCGCCGACGTGCGGCTCGACTGAGCCGGTGACCGATTACCTGACCACCCGCGAGCTGGCCGAGCTCTTGCGCATCGGCGAGCGCAAGGTCTACGACCTGGCCGCCTCGGGCGACGTGCCCTGCGTGCGCGCCTTGGGCAAACTGCTCTTCCCGCGCGCCGAGATCACCGCCTGGCTGAACGCCTCGCGCAGCGGCCCGCAGGTCGCCGAGCCGCCGCTGCCGCCGATCCTCGCCGGCAGCCACGATCCGCTGCTCGACTGGGCCCTGCGCGAATCCGGCTCGGGGCTCGCCAGCTTCTATGACGGCTCCTTCGACGGGCTCGAACGGCTGGCGGCGCGCAGCGCCCTGGCCGCCGGTCTGCACATCCGCGAAGGCGAGGGCTGGAACCGCGAGGCGCTGCGCGCCGCCCTGGGCGAGGCGCCGGTGGTGCTGATCGAGATCGCCCGGCGCCAGCGCGGGCTCTTGCTGGCACCGGGCCTGACCGGGATCGAGGGCTTTGCCGACCTGCGCGGCCGCACCCTGGTGCTGCGCCAGCAGAACGCCGCCAGCCAGCACGAATTCGCCGCCCGGCTCGCGGCGCACGGGCTGGGCCCCGAGGACGTCACCGCCCTGCCCGCCCGCGCCCGCACCGAGGAGGAACTGGCCATCGCCCTGCATGATGGCAAGGCCGAGATCGGCTTCGGTCTGGGCGCGCTGGCCGGGCTCTACGGGCTGGGATTCGTGCCGCTCGGCGTCGAGCGCTTCGATCTCGCGGTCTGGCGCCGCGCCTGGTTCGATCCGCCGATGCAGAAGCTGATGCGCTTTCTCGCCTCGCCCGCCTGCGCCGCCCGCGCCGCCGAACTGCCGGGCTACGACCTCTCGGGGCTCGGAACCGTCCACCACAACGGCGCCAGCGGCTGACCGGGCCCGCGGCCCCGGGCTTCTTCGTGGCGCCAATACTCCCGCCGGAGGCTTTGCCCGGAACGGGCAAACATCTGATGGAATTCGGATCGCGCAAAGATCAACAGCGCGCTCGGCAAGTCAGCACGCCGCCCCGGGCTTCTTCGGGGTGCCAATACTCCCGCCGGAGGCTTGCCCGGAACGGGCAACCCCCGGTCGGACATCACCCCACCCGCCGGATCACGATCCTGCGTTGGGAAAGAACAGCTGCTGGCCATCGACGGTGAAACCGGCGATCGCTGCCTGTCCCTCGGGGCCGGTCAGCCAGTCGATGAAGGCCTGCCCGGCTTCGGCCTTGACGCCGGGATGCTTCTCGGGATTGACCAGGATCACCCCGTACTGGTTGAACAGCGCCGGGTCCCCCTCGACCAGGATCTCCAGCCCCTGCTTGTTGCCGAAGGCGATCCAGGTGGCGCGGTCGGTCAGCACATAGGCGCCCATGCCGGCGGCGAGGTTCAGCGTGGCGCCCATGCCCGAGCCGGCCTCGCGATACCACGCGCCCGAGGCTGCCGCCACATCGACGCCGGCCTCGGACCAGTGGCGCAGCTCGGCCTTGTGGGTGCCGCTGTCATCCCCGCGCGAGGCGAAGGGCGCCTGCGCCTCGGCCACCGCCTTGAAGGCCGCGACGATATCCTGGCCGCCCCTGACCCCCGCCGGATCATCCGACGGGCCGACCAGCACGAAATCGTTGTACATCACGTCCTGGCGCGTCACCCCCCAGCCGTCGGCCACGAACTTTTCCTCGGCCGCCCTGGCATGAACCAGCAGCACGTCGCCATCGCCGTTCATGGCGTTCTTGATCGCCTGGCCGGTGCCCACCGCGACGACCCGCACCTCGATGCCCGAGCCTTCGGTGAAGCCCGGCAGGATCGCGTCCAGCAGACCCGAATTCTGCGTCGAGGTGGTGGATTGCACCACGATGAACTCGTCCGCCGCCAGCGCCGCCCCGGCACCCAGTCCCAGTCCCAGCCCCAGGGCCAGCAGCCCGGCCGCAAATGTTCTTCCGATCATGCGTCTCGTCTCCGTTTGTTGAGGGTTCAGATCACCAGCGCCCCGGCCAGGAAGCGCCGCGTGGTATCGGTCTGCGGCGCCGCGAAAAGATCATGCGCCAGCCCGTGCTCGACCACGCGGCCGCGATGCAGGATCGCGACGTCATGGCCCAGCCGCCGGGCCTGGCCGATATCGTGGGTGACCATCACGATCCGCGTGCCGCGCCGCGCGGCGCGCAGGATCATCATCTCGATGGCCTGCGTTGCCGCCGGATCGAGCGCGCTGGTCGGCTCGTCCAGAAACAGGATCCGCGGCTCGGCGGCCAGCGCCCGCAGGATCGCCAGGCGCTGCGCCTCGCCGCCCGAAAGGCTGCGCGCGCCCTGCCGCGCCTTGCCCGCCAGCCCGCCCTCGGCCAGGAGCTCGGCGATGCGCGCCTTGCGCGCCGCCCGGCCCAGCGGCCGGCGCCGCAGCACGTAATCGAGATTGGCCGCCACCGACCGGCGCAGCAGCACCGGCTTCTGGAACACCATCGCCTGCCGCGCCCGCTGCGCCGCGCCCAGCTTTTGCCCGTCCTGGCGCACGGTGCCCGCATCCGGCGCGATCAGCCCGTGCAGGCAGCGCAGCAGCAGGCTTTTGCCGGCGCCGTTCGGCCCCAGGATCATCGTCGGCCCCGGCCCGGTCAGCGCCAGATGCGCGACATCGAGCAGCGCGCCGCCATTGTGACCGATGCGCAGCCCCTTGGCCTCGATCCCGGCATGGCTTGCGCCCTGCCCCGCTTCGGCGAGGATCGGCAGCTCACGCATGGCGCAACCCCGTCCGCTCGCCGCGCGCGGCCAGCAGACTGACCGCCGCCGTGACCGTCACGGCGATGCCGATCAGGATCGCCCCCAGCGCCAGGGCCATCGCCAGATTGCCCTTCGAGGTCTCCAGCGCGATGGTGGTGGTCATCACCCGCGTGACGTGATTGATGTTGCCGCCGACCATGATCACCGCGCCGACCTCGGCGATGGCCCGCCCGAACCCGGCCAGAAGCGCGGTCAAGAGCGCCACCCGCCCGTCCCAGAGCAGCGTCGGCACCGAGGCCAGCCGCGAGACCCCGAGGCTGCGCAGCTGCTCGGAATATTCGGCATCCAGCGTCTCGACGCTCTGCCGGGTCAGGGCGGCAATGATCGGCGTGACCAGCACCACCTGGGCGATGATCATCGCGCCCGGCGTATAGAGCAGCTCCAGCACCCCCAGCGGCCCCGAGCGCGACAGCATCAGATAGACCATCAGCCCGACCACCACCGGCGGCAGGCCCATCAGCGCGTTGAGCAGCACGATCAGCGCCCGCCGGCCGGGAAACCGCCCCACCGCCAGCGCCGCGCCCAGCGGCATGCCAATGGCGGCCGCGATCACCACCGCCATCAGCGAGACGTGCAGGGACAACAACACGATCGCCCACAACTCGGAATCACCGCCAAGAATCAGGCTCAAAGCCATCCTGAGTTCTTGTGTAAAATCCTGCACCTTCTCCGAGTCTCCGTGTTCTTCGGATATCTAACAAACTATTGCATGGCAAGGGCTCGTCGTCACTCCCTATTTCCCGCCGCCCCGATGCGCCCGGCCCGTACCGCCGCCAGAGCGGCTCCACAGCGCCTCTGCGCAGCGGTCATGTCATGCCGTGAAAATCATCGTCCGCCGCCGGCCCGCGGGCGCAGCGGCACGTCCAACGCGCAGCGACACCGCGCGCGGACCCGCCGCCCGGCGCCCCCGCTTCCTCTTGCCGGAAAATACTCCCGCCAAAGGCTGCGCCCGCCAGGGCGCACCGGGGCGGGGTCTACATGTGGATCACCCGCCCATAGGCGTCGAGCACGCTCTCATGCATCATCTCGCTCAGGGTCGGATGCGGGAAGACGGTGGCCATCAGCTCCGCTTCGGTGGTCTCGAGCTGCCGGCCGATCACATAGCCCTGGATCAGCTCGGTGACCTCGGCGCCGACCATGTGCGCGCCCAGCAGCTCGCCGGTGGCCGCGTCGAAGACGGTCTTGATCAGCCCCTCGGCCTCACCCAAAGCGATCGCCTTGCCGTTGCCGATGAAGGGGAAGCGGCCGACCCGGACCTCGTGGCCTTTCTCACTGGCCTTCGCCTCGGTCAACCCCACCGAGGCGATCTGCGGCTGGCAATAGGTGCAGCCGGCGATGCTCTCGGGACGCACGGCATGGGGATGCTGCCCGGCGATCAGTTCCGCCACCATCACCCCTTCATGGCTGGCCTTGTGCGCCAGCCAGGGCGGTGCGGCGAGATCGCCGATGGCATAAAGACCCGGAATGCCGGTGCGGCAGTATTCGTCCGTCACCACGTGGCTGCGCTCGACCGTCACGCCCAGCTCGTCCAGCCCGAGGCCCTCGACATTGCCGACGATGCCTACCGCCGAGATCACCGTGTCGACATCCAGCGTCTCGGTCTTGCCGCCGCTCTCGATATGGGCGGTTACCTTGCCCTTGCCGCGGTCCAGCGCCTTGACGCTGGCCTTCTCCTTGATCACCATCCCTTGCTTGGTGAATTGCTTTTTGGCAAAGGCACTTATCTCGGCATCTTCCACCGGCAGGATGCGGTCCATGACCTCGACGACCGTGGTTTTCGCACCCAGCGTGTTGTAGAAACTGGCGAATTCGATCCCGATCGCGCCCGAGCCGATGACCAGCAGGTTCGTCGGCATCCGCACCGGCTGCAGCGCGTGGCGGTAGGTCCAGACCCGGTCGCCATCGGCCTCCAGCCCTGGCAATTCGCGGGCCCGCGCGCCGGTGGCCAGGATTATGTTGTCGGCCCGCAGTTCCTGCGCGCCCTTGTCGGTCGTCACCGCCACCCGGCCGGGCGCGGTCAGGCGCGCCTCGCCCATCACCACGGTGATCCTGTTCTTCTTCATCAGATGCCCGATCCCGCCCGAGAGCTGGCCGGCCACCTTGCGCGAGCGCTTGACCACCGCGTCCAGATCGAAGCCGACCTTGCCGGCGCTCAGCCCGAACTCGCCGGCGCGCTGCATCAGGTGGAAGACCTCGGAGCTGCGCAGCAGCGCCTTGGTCGGAATGCAGCCCCAGTTGAGGCAGATGCCGCCCAGGTTCTCGCGCTCGACAACCGCCACCCTGAGGCCCAGCTGCGCCGCCCGGATCGCCGCGACATAGCCGCCGGGACCGGCCCCGATCACGATCACATCATGAGATGTCGCCGCCATGATCCCTCTCCCTCTGCGCGCGCGCGGCGCCGTTCCTCAAGGGATAGGGGGTTTGGGAAAGCGCATCAACGGATCATTTCCCGCGCCCGGCGCGCGCCCTGGCGGTCGCCGCTTTCCAGCGCGGCCAGACGCGGCTAGGGTGTCGGCGCGCCGACCGATCCGCGCGACGACACGAAGACAGCAAGGACCCCCCATGGCGAAAACCCTGAAGAACCTGGCACTGGCGCTGATCAATGCGACGCTGATGCTGATCGCGCTCTGCCTGTTCCTGGCCTGGCAGCTTGCGATCAAGGCCGATGACATCACCGAGAACATCGCCGGGTCCCTGACCGTGATCACCCCGGTGAAGGACCGGCTGGAGGCGACGCAGGCGGAACTGGCCGGTCTGCGCGCGGATCTGGCGGCGGTGAAGGCGGAGACCGGCGACGAGGCCGGCGAGGCGATGGGCGAGCTGAAGACCCGGATCGACGCGCTCTATGCCAAGCTGGGCGAGGTCGAGGCGGCGATCGCCGGGATCAAGACCTCGCCCGAGGCCATGATCGACCAGGCGGTGACCTCGACCGCCGTGCAGGTCCGTCAGGGTATCGCCGATTTCCGGGGCTGCACGCCCGCTACCTGAGCGCCGGGCCCGGAGGACCGGCACCGCAGGGTTGCGATCAGCTTGCGGCTGCCAGCGACCGGACCGTCTCGCCGTAGCCCCCGGACGAGACATAGGCAGCCTCGTGCGAGGTCGTGCTGCGTTGCAGGGCCTCGTTGCGATAGGGGAAGCGGCCGAACTGGCGGATCACCTCGCGATGCGCCCGTGCGTGCAGCAGGTTCGACGCGCCGGATTTCGGCATCCGCTCGCACATCAGCCGCACGCAGCGCTCCTGGTCGCACAGGTTCTCGGAATGCATCAGCGGCAGGTAGAAGAACTGGCGGGCCGGCTCGTCGATGCGCATGTCCCAGCGCTTGTCGATGGCCGCCTTGGCGGCAGCCAGCGCGGCGCGGTCCGACGCGAAGGCGCGGCCGCTGCCCCGGAACATGTTGCGCGGGAACTGGTCCATCAGGATGATGTAGGCCAGGGTGCCGCTGGGATAGGTCAGCCAGAGCGAATGTCGCCCTTCGCAGGCGGCCTCCCATTGCGCCTTGAAGCGCCGCGCGATCTCCGCGTCCAGCGCATCGTCCTGGGCGTACCAGCGGTCTTCGCCCACCTCGTCAATCCAGAAACTCAATATCTCTTCAGGGCCTGTCATGAGCCATCTCCACTCCTCTGCCCCCCAATACGTATGACCTTAAATGCGAAAATCATGCCCGATACAGTAACGTTTTGCAACATATGCGTCACATTCATGGCCGCTATGCGGGACCGCCATCGTCGCGGCCCGCCTCGATCGACACTTCCTGCGCCAGCTCGACCGCGACCTGCGTCGCCGAGGGATAGACCGGCGTCATCGTGCCGGTGTCCTGGGGCGGGATCGCGCGGCGCCGGGTCATGCGGTAGCCGGCATAGGCGGCCAGCGCGAAGAGGAGCGATCCCATGAAGAGGAACAGCCCCGAAGGCCCGAACACCGCCGGGCCCATCAGCCAGCCGGTGATCAGCGGCCCGGCAATGGCGCCGAGCCCGTTGATGAACACCAGCCCGCCCGAGGCCGCCGCCATGTCGTCATGGGTCAGGAAATCGTTGGTATGGGCGATCAACAGCGAATAGAGCGGGTTGGTCATGCCGCCAATCAGGAAGGCGGCGATCAGCAGCATCGTCATCTGCCCACCCAGCATCATGCCGATGATCGAGCCGACGCCGCCGCAGGCCGCCACCATCATCACCAGCAACCGCCGGTCCATGCGGTCCGAGATCCAGCCCAGCGGATACTGCACCAGGAGCGCGCCGATGTAGAAGGTGGCGACGAAGGTCGATATCTGCGCCAGGCTCAGCCCGACCTGGGCGCCATAGACCGCGGTCATGCCGAACTGCGCCGAGAACACCCCGCCCAGCAGGAACATGCCGACGCAGCCCAGCGGCGAGATCTTCAGGATCTGCGCCAGGCTCATCGGCTTGGCGGTATCGAAGGCCGGGGTCGGGCTGATCGACAGAAGCGTCGGCGCGAAGGAGATCGAGATCAGCACCGAGGCGATCACGAAGGTCTCGAACCCGGCCGGATCACCGACCAGCAGCAGCGCCTGGGCGGCGACGATGCCGCCGGTCTGGACGATCATGTAGAGCGACAGCGCCTGGCCGCGATTCTCGTTGCTGGCGGCGTTGTTCAGCCAGCTTTCGGCGGTGACATAAACCCCGGAAAAGCAGAAGCCGATGATCACCCGGCCCAGCGACCAGGCCACCGGGTTGGTGAAGACCGGATAGAGAATCATCACCGCCGAGATGAACGAGGCCAGCGCCGCGAAGACCCGCACGTGGCCGACACGCCGGATCATGCCCGGCGCCATCCGCGAGCCGCCCAGGAAGCCGACGAAATACGAGGACATCACGAAGGACATCTCGAGGGTGGTGAAGCCCTCGATCTCGCCGCGCACGCCCAAGAGCGTGCCCTGCAGGCCATTGCCGACCATCAGCAGCAGGATCCCCAGCAAGAGGGCCCAGGCGCTCGACAGGACTTGTAGCATCGGGCGTCTCCGCTTTCGGGCGCGCATCAGGCTGGCAGGCGCGGGGATGCCTCATAGCCGCTGGCGCCGCAGGGTCAATATCTATGACGATCGCCGTGCCGGGTTTTCCGGAACCGGCACCGGCGGGATCAGCAGCGACGCGTCGCCGTAGGAAAAGAAGCGGTAGCCGCTCGTTACCGCATGGGCATAGATGCGCGCGATCCGCTCGCGTCCCATCAGCGCCGAGACCAACATCATCAGGGTCGAGCGCGGCAGGTGGAAATTGGTCATCAGCGCGTCGGTCACCCGGAACCGGAAACCCGGGTAGATGAAGATGTCGGTCTCGCCCTCCCAGGGCGCGATGGCGCCGCCGCGCGCGGCGCTCTCGATCAGCCGCAGCGCCGTGGTGCCGACCGGGATCACCCGCCCGCCGGCCGCGCGGGTGGCGGCGATCTCGGCCGCCGCGGTGTCGCTGACCTGCCCCCATTCGGCATGCATCCTGTGGGTGGTCACGTCCTCGACCTTGACCGGCAGGAAGGTGCCGGCGCCGACATGGAGCGTCACATGGGTGAAGGCGACGCCTTGCGCCCGCAAGCCGTCCAGCAGCGCGGTATCGAAATGCAGCGACGCGGTGGGGGCGGCCACCGCCCCCGGCACGCGCGCGAAGACGGTCTGGTAGTCGTCCCGGTCACGGTCGTCTGCGGGGCGCCGCGAGGCGATGTAGGGCGGCAGCGGCATCGTCCCGGCCTCGGCCAGCGCGGCATCGAAATCGGCGCCCGCCAGGTTGAAGCGCAATATCCCCTGCCCGTCCGCGATGCCGGTCAGCGTCGCCCGCAGGCGCGGCGAAAACACCACCTCCTCGCCCGGCTTCAGCTTGCGCAGCGGCTTGATCAGCGCGGCCCAGTCGCCATCCGGGCGCGGGCCCAGCAGCGTCGCCTCGATCCGCGCCGTGACGGCCCCTTGCGCGCTGTCGCGCCGACGCTCGCCGGTCAGCCGCGCCGCCAACACCCTCGTGTCGTTCAGCACCAGACGGTCGCCCGGGCGCAGCCAATTGCCGAGATCGCGGACATGGGCATCGGTGATGCGGTCGCCCTCGGCCACCAGCAGCCGCGCCGCCGAGCGCGGCGAGACCGGGCGGGTGGCGATCAGCCCCTCGGGCAGGTCGAAATCGAAATCGCTGAGCTTCATGGGCCGCGCTATAGGACGCGCGCGCGGTTTTGGCCAGCCGGGCCATCGCCCGGCCGCACGCTCAGCGCCGACCGACGGAGATCCCGCCCGATGCGGGCGGCGCGCGCTGAGGCAGTTCCGGCAACGGCCCCTCGGGAACCGGCGGCGCGCCGCGGAAGATGTCGCGGAACATGCCCGGCGCCAGGGCCGAGAGCGGGTTGACCTGCACGCTGGGCGCCTTGGCATTGCCGGTCAGCCGATAACTGAAGCCGATCATCCCCTCGCCCTTGCGGGTCAGCACGCTGCCGATGCTGTTGAGCATGTAGAGCGGCGAGATCACCCCGCGCATGTCCATCTCGCCGGTGGGCACGTTCAGCGTGCCGTCCATCGACAGGCCGATCGAGGGGCCGACGGCGCTGCTCTCGTAAAGGATCAGCCGCGACGGCTCGAGGCGGAAGCGCGCCTCGACCTCGCTGAACTGGATGCCCTGGCCGGACAGCTCATCGAGCAGGCCGACCACGCTGACCGCGTTGAGCAACGCCGCCATCGCCGGTGCGTCCTTGATCTGGATGTCGGACACCTGCAGGGTGCCGTCGAACTGGCCCGGCTGGCCCACCGGCTGCAGGGTCAGATCGAAGGCCCCGCCCCGCCCCTGCTGCAGGATCCCCGCCGAGCGGAAGACGCCGCCGGCATCCTGCGAGCGGATGCGCACCGCGCTGCGCTCGCCGCGCGGCTCGAGCGTGCCGCTGACCTCGGTCTCGCCGTTGACCGCGCCGCGGAAACCGCCGGTCAGCCCGCCGGCGGTGGTGAAATTGCCCGAAAACCCGGTCAGCGCCAGCGTGTCGGTGACCTGCAACCGGTTCAGCGTCGCCTGCAGATCGCCGGTTTCGGATCGGCCGCCGCCGCCTCCGCCGCCGAAGGTGGCGCGGCGCAGATCGAGCGTGCCGCCGAGAATGCGCAGGTCGGGCGCGCGCGCGCCGCGGCCGACGAACTCGGCGCTCACGTCCAGCCAGTCGCCGAGGCGCACCGAGCTGAGCAGCGCCCGCTCCAGCCCGCCGCCCGCGCGGTTGACCACGGTACCGGTCACGTTCAGCCCGGCGGCCTGCAGGATCAGCCGGTCGAGCCGGCTCGGCGTGCCCAGCACCCCGGTCAGCTCCAGCAGCCCGGTGCCGGCGGCCGGCTTGGCCCATCCCAGCGCCGGAACCCGCAGCCCGACCCCCTCCAGATCCGAGGTGACGGTCAGCTCGGGCGGCCCGCCCGGCCCCAGATCGAGGGTGAAATCGCCCCAGCCGCTGCCCGACACCGTCCCGGGCGGCAGGCCGATGGCGAAGGTCTCGACGGTGCGCTCCGACAGCTCCACCCGGCCCTCGGCGCGGCTGGCGCGGTCCACCCCCTTGCCCAGCGGCTGGCGCCAGCTGACCGCGGCGGCGACCGGACCGATGGCGCCGTCGCCCGAGACCACGACTTCGGTCTGGTCGGCGCGCACCGCAAGCTGCGGCGCAGTCAGGGTCTGGCCCGGCACCAGCGCGGTGCTGGTGACCTCGTCGATCTGTCCGTCGAGATGGAACTCGATCTCGTCGAACTGCAGCTTCTGCTTGATCGGAAAGGACAGGGTCCCGGTGGCGCGGGCCTGCCCGTCGGCCAGGTCCACCGGCAGCGGCGTGCCCTTCAGCACCTGCAGCGGCGGGCGGTCCAGCAGCGACATCACCGAGGTGACCGAGCCCTCGGCCGCAAGCCGCACCACCCCCGGCGCCTCGCGCTTGATCCCGATATCGGGGATGATGAACGAGGTGCCGGCGATCTCGACCGGCCCGCCCTCATCCGGGGTCACGATGCCCGCCGTGGCGGTGGTGGCGAACCGGCCATCGAGCAGGGTGACCTGGCCCGCCGCGCCAGTGATCGGCGGCATGGTCTTGAGGAAGCGGATGGTGGCATCGGTGAAGTCGAAATCCACGTAGACGTCCGGCTTGTCTCCCGGCGCGATGCGCAGCGCCATGTCGATGTTGCCGAGGTTTCCGGCCTGCACGTTCTCGGACACCCACTTGCGCGGCTTGGGCGCGGCCCGGTCCGGCCAGAGCGCGATCAGCCGCTCTGGGCTGAGCCGGTCGAGGCGGCCGTCCACCGACACCGTCCAGCCCTCGGGCTCGGCGGCCATCGCCCCGGAAAGGTGAATCTGGCTCTGCGGATCGGCGATGTGCATCTGCCCCAGAGTCACGCGGAAGGGGTTGAACTCGACCCGGAAATCCGCCGCCGCCGCGTTGAGATTCAGCGGGGTCTCGTAAAGGCCGTTGGGGTTGAGGCTGATATTGGTCAGGCTGAACTGGCCGATCAGGTCGGTCAGCCGCCCGGTCTCGACCCCGTCCAGATAGGCGCGCCCCTCCGCCAGGCCCGAGCCCCAGTCGCTGTCCACCGAGAGCTCGTCGAAGATCAGCACCCGCTCCTCGGGCGCGTAGGTGAAATAGCTGCGCGCGCCGCGGAACGGGATGGGCCGTGTCTGCGCGGTGGGCTGCAACACCCCGGCGCCGATCTGCAGCGTGGCCGAGAGGCGCCCCAGGCTGCCATCCGGCTCGACGCTGCCGCGCAGCGCGCCCGAGATCGGCGCATCGAGCACGTCGAGCCAGGCCAGCGCAACGCTCTGGGCGGCGGCGAAATGGGCGTCGATGTCGCGGATGTTGATGCCGAAATCGGCCTTCGCCTCGCCGATGCGGCTGGAGTAATTCGCCTCGACGCTGCTCGCCCGGTCGCTGCCGTCGAGCACCGCGAAACTGCCGGCGATGCGCAGCGCGTCGCCGTTGCGGTCCAGTTGCAGGCGACCGCCATCGAGCGCCCAGGCCTGGCCCTGCCGGGCATCCTCCCAGCGCGCCGAGAGCCCCTCCATGCGCACCGAACTCAGCGCCGAGAGCTGCGGGGCGGCCAGCACCTGGTCCCAGCTGTCGATCAGCTGCGGCAGCCCGCCGGCCTGCCGGATCGGACCGGCATTCTCGCCCAGCGACAGCGACAACGCGCCCGAGGCATCGCGGCGCAGCGTCGCCGAGGCCCCGGTGAGCGAGATCTCCTTGGGCTGCATATGCCCCTGCAGCAGCGGCCGCATCGCCAGGCTCGCCTCGGCATCGGCGAGGCGCACGATCTCGGCCCCGTCGGCGCCCGACAGGGTGACGTCGCGCAGGCGCAGACGCGGGCGCCAGCCCTTGTTGACCACGAACTCCACGTCCCCGAAGGCGATCTGCATCCCGTTCAGGTTCTGCTCGATGCGCGCCGCGATCCGCGCCCGCAGCCAGTCGGGGGCGCGCAGGGTCTGGCCGACCATGGCCAGCACCAGCAGGGCGAGCGCCGCGGCTCCGACGGCCGTGGCCGCCAGCGACCAGAGCCCGACGCGGTGCGCCCGCGGGCGCCGCCGCCGCGCGGGCCGGCCCTTTGGCGGGGCTGCGTCACTTTCTGCCTGGCTCACGGTGCCGGGATCCCCTCGATCGGGCCTGATTGGCTTTCTTGTTGCCCGAAGCGACCTATTATGGAAATCACGTTTTCCTCAATCCCCAGGAGCTTGCAGATGCCTGACGCCAACGATCCCGCCCCCGATTTCACCCTGCCTCAGGGCGGCGGCGGCGATGTCACCCTCTCCGCGCTGCGCGGCGCCCCGGTGGTGCTGTTCTTCTACCCGCGCGACGACACCTCCGGCTGCACCAAGGAGGCGATCGGGTTTTCCGAACACCTGGCGGCCTTCGCCGAGGCCGGCGCCCGGGTGTTCGGGATCTCCAAGGACAGCCTCGCCAGCCACGAGAAATTCGCGGCCAAGCACGATCTCAAGGTGCCGCTTCTGTCCGACGAGGCCGGCAGGGCCTGCGAGGATTACGGGGTCTGGAAGCAGAAGAGCATGTACGGCAAGACCTTCATGGGAATCGAGCGCAGCACCTTCCTGATCGGCGGCGACGGCCAAATCCGGCGCGTCTGGCGCAAGGTCAAGGTTCCCGGCCATGTCGAGGAGGTGCTGGACGCGGTCCGCGCCCTCTGAGGCGGCCCGGCAAAACCGGCCCCGCGCCCGCGACGGGTGCCGCCGAGTCGCCCTCCGGCGGCCCGGCAGCGGCGGGCGCGGGCGCGAAATGGCGGCGCCCGAGGCCCACCAAAAGACGAATCAGCTCACCAGCATACAACCTATGGTGGCTCCCTTTCCGCCCGGAAATTCCTTTCAAAACCGTCTCCACACCCCCTCAATCGGCGGTTTTCTGCCCAGAATGGGCGGATTTCCGGCCTCTGCGGGCCGCGCGCGCCGGGCCGGGTTGCCGAGGACCGGCGCCACAGCTATCCCCTCGCCGCAAGGCACCCGCCCGGCAACGATACGGGCCAGCCGCGAGAGAACGGAACGAGGGGCTTCTGCGTGCGGACACGTCTGGCAATCAAGACACATGCGCTTCTGGAACAGGTGTTTCCCGAGCGCCGCCTGTTCCTCAAATCCGACGCCGATACACGCTTCATCCGGCTCCGGCCCGCCACCCAGCTTGCCGCCTTCGCCGGCGCCTCGCTGATCGTCGCCTGGGCCATTGTCGCCACCGCCATCGTGCTGATGGACAGCATCGGCTCGGGCAATTTCCGCGAGCAGGCGCGCCGCGACCAGCAGACCTATCAGCAGCGGCTGAACGATCTGTCCGCCGAGCGCGACGCCCGCGCCGAAGAGGCGCTGGCCGCCCAGCAGCGGTTCAACGTGGCGCTGGGGCAGATCTCGGCGATGCAGTCCGAGCTGCTGGCCTCGGAAACCCGCCGGCGCGAGCTGGAGACCGGGATCGAGGTGATCCAGGCGACGCTGCGCAGCACCATGAAGGACCGCGAGGCGGCGCGCGTGGCTCTGGCCGAGCTGCGCGAGCTGGCCCAGGAAAACGGATCGTCGAAACTGGCCTCGGCCAGCGCCCAGGCGCCGATGGCCTTCATGGCCGAGGCGCTGGCGATGACCGCCGAGGAGCGCGACAGGATCCGCGCCGATGCCCAGTCCGCCCTCGACCAGCGTGACGAGCTCGAGCTCGAGATCCGGCTGATGAACGAGCGCAACGACCAGATCTTCCGGCAGCTCGAAGAGGCGATGACGATCTCCGTCGCGCCTCTGGACAAGATGTTCCGCAGCGCCGGCATGCCCACCGACCGGATAATCGAGCAGGTGCGGCGCGGATACAGCGGCCAGGGCGGCCCCCTGACGGCTCTCTTCTTCACCACCAGGGGCGAAGAGCCTTCGGCCGATGAGATCCGCGCCAACCGCATCCTCGACGAGATGGACATGCTCAATCTCTACCGCATCGCCGCCGAGAAGGCGCCCTTCGCCAGCCCGGTCAAGGCCGCGGTGCGTTACACCAGCAATTTCGGCTATCGCCGCGATCCCAAGACCGGCGGGCGCCGGATGCACAACGGCAACGACTTCGCAGGCGCCCACGGCACCGACATCTTCGCCACCGCCGACGGCGTGGTGACCCATGCCGGCTGGGAATCGGGCTTCGGCAAGCTGGTGACGATCCAGCACGATTTCGGCATCGAAACCTACTATGCGCACCTGTCCTCGATTAACGTGAAGAAGGGCCAAAGGGTCTCGCGCGGGGATCACATTGCTGATATGGGTAGCACCGGACGGTCCACCGGGACGCATCTTCACTATGAGGTTCGCGTGAACGGCGCTCCAGTTAACCCCATGACCTACATCAAGGCTGCTACACATGTTTTCGAAGAGCAAGATCAACGAGCCAGTCTCGAAACAACCAAGCGATGACGCCAAGCCGGCGGCCCCCGCCGGAGCCACCGCCTCCCCGACCCGCAGCGGCGACTATCCCTCCAGCCCGCCCAAGCCGAAACCGCCGGCATCGACGCTCTCGGCCGATCTGCACATCACCGGCAACATCAAGACCAGCGGCGACATCCAGGTCGAGGGCACGGTCGAGGGCGACATCCGCGCCCATCTGCTGACCATCGGCGAAAGCGCCACCATCAAGGGCGAAGTGACCGCCGACGACGTGGTGATCAACGGCCGAATCGTCGGCCGGGTGCGCGGGCTGAAGGTGCGCCTGACCTCGACCGCGCGGGTCGAGGGCGACATCATCCACAAGACCATCGCCATCGAGAGCGGCGCCCATTTCGAGGGCTCGGTACAGCGCCAGGACGATCCGCTGAACCCCGGCCGCTCGGGCAAGCCCGGCAACAACCCCGCCGCCGCCCCCTCGGGTGGCTCGGCCCAGCCCCAGGCCGCCAACGCCCAGGGGCGCTGAGCATTTCATCGACAGATCGACGAAAAAAGGCGCCGCGGGTTCACCCAGCGGCGCCTTCGTCTTGTCCGGATCGCGGCACAAGGCCCCGCGCGGGCCAGATCAGTCGGTGACCCTGACCGATGTCATCACGTCGGGCTGGCCGATCACCGCGCCGTTCTGGCCCTTGCCGCGCTTGATCGCGTCGACCACGTCCATGCCGTCGGTGACCCGCCCGACCACGGTGTACTGGCCGTTCAGGAAGGCGCCTTCGTCGAACATGATGAAGAACTGGCTGTTGGCGCTGTTCGGGTCCTGGCTGCGGGCCATGCCGACCACGCCGCGCTCGAAGGGCAGGTCCGAGAACTCGGCATCGAGATTGGGGCGATCCGAGCCGCCCATGCCGGCGCGGCTCATGTCGCCGCCCAGCTTGCCGAACTTCACGTCGCCGGTCTGCGCCATGAACCCGTCGATGACGCGGTGGAAGACCACCCCGTCATAGGCGCCGTCCTCGGCCAGCGCGGCGATCTGCGCCACGTGATTGGGGGCCACGTCCTCCAAGAGGTCGATGGTGACGGTGCCGTTGGCGCCTTCGCCGGCGATCTCGATCACCAGGCCGGTGGCAAGGGCCGGCGAAACCGAACCCAGAACCAGCGCCGGGCCGGCGATCAGGGCAAGCGCTGCGGTGAGATTACGCATCGGCGGCCACCTTGACGCTGACCATGCGGTCGGGATTGGCGGGCGGCTCGCCCTTGGTGATGGCGTCGACATGCTCCATCCCCTCGATCACCCGTCCATAGACGGTGTACTGACCGTTGAGGAAATGGTTGTCCTTGAAGTTGATGAAGAACTGCGAATTGGCGCTGTTCGGGTTCTGCGAGCGCGCCGCCCCCAGCGTGCCGCGATCGTGCGGCAGCTTGCTGAACTCGGCGGGCAGGTCGGGATGCTCCGAGCCGCCGGTACCGGCGCGGCGCAGGTTGAACCCGTCCTCCATGTCGCCATGCTCGACGTCGCCGGTCTGGGCCATGAAGCCGTCGATCACCCGGTGGAAGCAGACGTTGTCATAGGCGCCGGCGCGGGCCAGCGCCTTCATCCGCTCGGTATGCTTGGGCGCCACGTCGGGAAGCAGCTCGATCACGACGGTGCCGCCCTTCAGCTCCATCAGGATGGTGTTCTCGGGGTCTTTGATCTCGGCCATCTGGCCCTCCTGTCTGGCTTTGCTGGAGCGATACCTAAGCGCCGCGCGGCCGAATGCCAAGTGACGCATTGACCTGCGCGGCGAATGCGGGAAAGAACGGCCCCGTCTGACTGATCGGGAGGGGGACGGCATGGGCTGGAAGACGCTGGACGACATGGATCTCGCCGGCAAGCGGGTGCTGGTGCGGGTCGACATCAACGTGCCGGTGCAGGACGGCGCGGTCACCGACGACACGAGGATCCGCCGCCTGGCCCCGACCATCCGCGACATCCTCGCGGCCGGCGGCAAGCCGATCCTGCTGGCCCATTTCGGCCGCCCCAAGGGCAAGCGCGTCGAGGAGATGTCGCTGCGCCCGCTGGTCCCGGCGCTGCAGGCCGCCTTCGGCGTGCCGGTGGCGTTCTGCGCCGA
>JAGRMU010000297.1:21346-23699 GCA_020441165.1 Sedimentitalea sp. | reverse complement strand
GGTATTTCGCCTATCTCTCGGACCATGACGCGCTGCGCCGCGAGATCGCGCGCCACGATCCGCGCGATGTCGATGCCTATGACCGGTTCAGCCAGACGGTGATCCGCCAGTGCCGGTTCATCCGTCCCTTCCTCTTGCGCAACGCGCCCGATCCGACCTCGCTGAAGCCGCGCGATCTGTCGGAGCTGCTGTTCCTGGTCAAGCGCGCCCACGGGCTGGGCGGGCGCGAGCTGAACGAGACGCTGCGGTTCTGGTCGATGTCGATCGGCGATTTCCTCGACGAGCATTTCCGCACCGACCTGATCAAGGCGCACCTGGCCGGATCGGGGATCATCGGCACCGGGCTTGGTGTCTATTCGCCCGGCACCGCCTATGTGCTGCTGCATCACTACATGGGCGACGTGGACGGCGCCATCGGCGCCTGGGGCTTCGCGCGCGGCGGCATGGGCGCGATCTCGGCGGCGCTGGGGGCGGCCTTCGCCGAGGCGGGCGGCGAGATCGTGACCGGCTCGGGCATCGACGAGATCCTGACCCGCGACGGCAAGGTCACCGGCGTCGCGCTGGACAATGGCGACGCCTACCACGCGCCCATCGTCGCCTCGAACATGGACGTCAAGCGCACCTTCCTGCGCCATGTGGACCGCGCCGCCCTGCCGGGCGACTTCGTCCGCGCCGTCGAGCGGTTCAAGATTCGCGGCTCCTCGGCCAAGCTGAACATCGCGCTCGATGCGATGCCCGAGTTCCCCGCCGCGCCCGAGGGCGCCAGCTTCCTGCGCGGCGATCTGCATTGCTCGTCCTCGCTGAACGAGCTCGAGCGCGCCTATGACGATTGGAAGGACGGCCGCTGGTCGGCCGAGCCCTATTTCGACATGCTGATCCCCAGCCAGATCGACCCGACCCTGGCGCCGCCGGGCCGGCACATGATGACCGTCTTCGTGCAATACGCGCCCTACGATCTGGAGGTGGACGGCACCCGCAGCGGCACCAACTGGGACGATGCGCAGCGCGCGGCGCTGGCGGATTGTGTTCTGGGCAAGATCGAGCAGGCCTGTCCCGACATCCGCAGCCGCGTCCTTCATGCCGAGGTGCGCACGCCGCTCGATATCGAGCGCGAGGTCGGGCTGACCGAGGGCAACATCTTCCAGGGCGAGCTGACCTTCGACCAACTGCTCTTCAACCGACCCGTCCCGGGTTATGCGCAGTACGCGACGCCCATTTCCGGGCTCTACATGGTCGGCTCCTCGGCGCATCCGGGCGGCGGGGTGATGGCCGCGCCCGGCGCCAATGCCGC
Organism: Sedimentitalea sp.; assembly: GCA_020441165.1. Lineage (GTDB taxonomy): Bacteria > Pseudomonadota > Alphaproteobacteria > Rhodobacterales > Rhodobacteraceae > JAGRMU01. The sequence continues at coordinate 22,408 of JAGRMU010000297.1, read as the reverse complement.
CCGCGAGATCCTGCGCCGGATCGGCAAGGGCCGCGCGATGCCGGATCACGCCGCATGAGCGCGCCCGCCACAATGCAGTACGACGCCATCGTCATCGGCGCCGGCCATAACGGCCTGGCCGCCGCCGCGACGCTGGCCGGAACGGGCCGCTCGGTCTGCGTGATCGAGCGCGCGGCCGAAGTCGGCGGGATGAGCAAGACCGTCCCGCTCGCCCCCGGCGTCACCGCGCCGCAGATCGCGCACCTGCTCTACAACCTCGATCCGCGCGTGGCCAAGGAGCTCGGACTCTCCGGCTTCGCCTCGAAGCCCCTGCCCACCGTGTGCCTCGCCGAGGACGGCGCCCACGTGGTGCTCGACGGGGGCGCGGCGCGATTTGCCGACGGCACCGCGCATCCCGAGGCCGCCGCCCACGCGGCACTGGTCGCGCGCCTGCGCCGCTTCGCCGCGCTGCTGGGCCGGCTGTCGCGCATGTCGCCGCCCGCCGCGGCGACCGACGTCAACGGCCTGACGGACCTTGCCAGCCTCGCCCGGCTCGGGATCGACCTCAAGCGGCTGGGCAAGGCCGAGATGCGGGAGTTCCTGCGGATCCTCCTCTCCAACGTCCACGACCTGCTTCTCGACGATTTCTCCGACGGGCCGCTGGCCGGGGCGCTGGCCGCCGACGCGGTGCGCGGCGCCTATGCCGGTCCGCGCTCGCCCGGCACGGTGTTCTCGCTGATGTACCGGCTCGGCAATGGCGGCGAGGTCCGCCTGCCGATGGGTGGCATGGGCGCCGTCGCAGGGGCGTTCGAAGCGGCGGCACGGGCGCGCGGATGCGAGATCCGCACCGGCTGCGGCGTCGCGCGCATCCTGGTCGAGGGCGACCGCGCCTGCGGCCTGCTGCTCGAGGACGGCAGCCGTCTGCGTGCCAAAACCGTGCTGTCCAGCGCCGGGGCGCTGGCCACGATGCAGATGGCGGGGGCCGCGCATTTCGACGTCGAGGCGGTGCGCCGCCTGCGCAACCTGCGCGCCAAGGGCACCACCGCCAAGGTCAACCTGGCGCTCTCGGCGGCGCCCGAGTTT
>JAGRMU010000297.1:0-21315 GCA_020441165.1 Sedimentitalea sp. | reverse complement strand
GCCGGCTGCTGGTCGCCCCCTCCTCCACCTACGTGGAGCGCGCCTTCAACCCGGTGAAATACGGCGAGACCTCGAAGGCCCCGGTGATCGAGGCGGTGATTCCCAGCCTCACGGACCCTGGAGCCTGCGAGGGCGGCCGGCACGTCCTCTCGGCCATCGTCAGCTATGTGCCCTACGCGCCCAAGGGCGGCTGGACCGACAGCGCCCGCGACGATCTCGCCGCGCTGACCATCGCCACGCTGGAGACATACGCGCCCGGCCTCGGCACGCTGGTCACGAAGGCGCAGGTGCTGACCCCGGCCGATATCGAGACGATGACCGGCGCGCCGCAGGGTCACTGGCACCATGCCGAGATGGGCATCGACCAGATCCTGACCCTGCGCCCGGCAAATGGCATGGCCCGGTACCGGTTCGGGCCGGAGGGCTGCTATCTCTGCGGCGCCTCGGCGCATCCGGGCGGGGACGTGATGGGGGCTGCGGGCCGCAATGCGGCACGGCAGCTTCTCAGGGACGGGGGGGCGTGATGGCAAGGCTGCGCAAGACATCCGCCACCGCCCCCTCCGTTCCGCGAGGATTGATCGACGGGCCGTTCCACCCCCGCCTGCAGGACCTGAGCCTGGCGCGCAGCTGGGCGGGCTGGGCCGGCGTCGCCTCGCCGCTCGTGCTCGACACGGTCGAGTTCGAGTATTTCGCGATCCGCAACCAGGCGACGCTGTTCGACATCTCGCCGATGAAGAAATACCGCATCGCCGGGCCCGACGCGCTGGCCATGCTGAACCGCCTGGTGACGCGCGATCTGCGCACCCTGCGCGCCGGCCGCGTCGCCTATGCGATGTGGTGCGACGAGGAGGGGATGGTGATCGACGACGGCACGCTCTTCTGCGCCGGGCCGGACGATTACCGCCTCTGCTGCCAGGAGCCGATGTTCGGCTGGCTGACCGATGCCGCCTGGGGCTTCGATGTCACCGTCGAGGACGAAAGCGACAGCATCGCCGCCCTCTCGCTGCAGGGTCCGACCGCCTTCTCGGTGCTCGAGGCCGCGGGCCTCGGCGCGCTGGCCGACCTGAGACCCTTCGACTGGCGCGAGGCCGAGCCGGGACTGGCCATCTCGCGCACCGGCTTCACCGGCGATCTCGGCTATGAGCTCTGGGGGCCGCGGGACCGCGCGCTGGCGCTCTGGGACCGGCTCTGGGAGGCCGGGCGGGACTGGGGCCTGCGCGCCATCGGCTCGCAGGCGCTCGACCTCGCGCGGATCGAGGCAGGGTTCATCGCCGCCGGCGCCGAGTTCCAGCCGGTCCATGCCGCCATGCGCCTGCACCGCGGCCGCACCCCGTTCGAGCTGGGCTTCGCGCGGATGGTCGATTTCGACAAGGGCCATTTCAACGGCCGCCGCGCGCTGCTGCGGCAGCGCGAGACCGGGCCGCGCACGCACCTGGTGCGACTCGATATCGGCGGCTTCAAGCCGGCGCAGGGCGCGCTGATCTATCACCGCAAGAAGACCGAGGCGGGATTCGTGACCTCCGGGGTCTGGTCGCCCACCGCCAAGCGCAACATCGCCCTGGCCGAGCTGAAAGCGCCCTATGGCGGCCGCATCACCGAAAACCTCTGGGCCGAGATCTACGTCCAGCAGGAGGGCCGCTGGGACCGTCGCCTGGTGCCGGTCCGGATCGTCACCGACCCCTTTTTACGCAACGACCGGGCGCGGGCGACACCGCCCCGCCCCTTCTGAAAGCGAGACCTGACGCCATGACCCGACACTCCCCGCCCCCCGCCGCGCCCGCCAGCGAGACAGATCCCGAACTGCTCTCGGAATGGGACCGCGATCACCAGCTGCACCCCTGGGCGGCGATGGATGCCTGGCGCGAGACCGACAACATGCTGGTCGACCAGGCCCGCGGCATCCACATCTGGGATCACGAGGGCAAGCGCTTCATCGACGGGCCGGGGGGCATGTGGTGCGTGCAGATCGGCTATGGGCGCAAGCGCATGGCGCAGGCGATCTCCGACCAGGTGATGCGCCTGACCTACACCTCGCCCTGGACGACGACCACCGAACCCTCCGCCCTGCTGGCGCGCAAGATCGCCGAGCTGGCGCCGGGGGATCTGAACAACGTCTTTTTCACCACCGGCGGCTCGACCGCCGTCGACACCGCCCTGCGCACCGTGCAGTTCCTCAACAACCGGCTGGGACGGCCGGACAAGAAGATGGTGATCGCCCGCGAGAAGGGCTATCACGGCTCGACCTACCTGGCCTCCAGCGTTACCGGCAAGGAGCGCGACAAGAACCGCTTCGACGTCGAGACGCGGCTGGTGCATTTCCTGCCCGACGTGAACCCCTATCACCGCCCCGCGGGGACGAGCATCGAGGCCTGGTGCGATGCCAAGGTGGCCGACCTCGAAGCCGCCATCACCGAGCTTGGCCCCGAAAACGTCGGCGCCTTCATCGCCGAGCCGATCCTGTGTTCGGGCGGCGTGATCGTGCCGCCCGAGGGCTATCACCGGCGCACGCTCGAGATCTGCCGGCGCCACGACATCCTCTACATCTCGGACGAGGTGGTGACCGCCTTCGGGCGCCTCGGCCACTGGTTCGCCTCGGAGGAGGTGTTCGGGATCGTGCCCGACATCATCACCTGCGCCAAGGGGCTGACCTCGGGCTACCTGCCGCTGGGGGCCTGCATCATCTCGGACCGGATCATGGAGCGGATGACGGGACCGGACCAGAACGTACTGTTTTCCAACGGCTATACCTATTCGGCCCATCCGGTCTGCTGCGCCGCGGCCTTGACCAACATCGAGATCATGGAAGACGAGCGGATCCTCGAGCACGTGCGCGAGGTCACGCCGCATTTCCAGGCCCGGCTGCAGGCGCTGCGGCGGTTCCCGGTGGTCGGCGACGTGCGCGGCATGGGCCTTCTGGGCTGCATCGAGGGGCGGCCCGAAGAGGATGGCGGCAATCTCGAGGCGCAGCGCCGGCTGGGCGCGATGCTCGACGAGGAATGCGAGAAGCTGGGGCTGCTGGTGCGGCCGCTGATCAACATGGCGGTATTCTCGCCGCCCCTGATCATCACCCGCGCGCAGATCGACCAGATGTACGACATCCTCGAAGAGGCGTTGCAGAGGGTGACGGACCGGCAGAGCGCCTGAGACGCGGTAGGGTTTCTATGACGCACTCGGCCAAGAAACCCACGATGACGCAGGCTCTGGAAGGCGGCCGCGCTGCACGATGCGCCGATCCGGACTCACCCCCCAAACGTCTCTCCGGGGCGCAGCCCCGGATCGCGCCCGACCCGCCCCCCAGGGCGGGAGCGATCCTCCGCGCAGAGGGCGTGGCGGACTTGAAGAATTTCATCTTGCCCTAGCGATGGCTCGGCGGATGCTCCCGGCGCGCATGCCGGGCGTCGGGGTCCCCGGTCTCGCCCAAGGCCATCGCCGCGCGATAGCCGCTGTAGACCGCCGCCGCGATCAGCGAGGGCGCCTCGGCATCGCCGATCCGCTGCACGCTCCGGATGCCAGCCGCGTCCAATGCTTCAGGCTCGGCGCGGAGCGCCCGGTAGAGGTCATCCACCGGCTGCCGGCGGGTCAGCGGGATCACCGCGTCGCAATCGAGACGCTCGGCGTCGCCGGTAAAGACGCAGGCCAGCTGCGCCTGCCCCGCCGCGACCGCCGTCATCCGGCGGTTGGTACGGATCTCGATGCCGGCCTCCAGCAGCGCCCGGATCGTTGCCTCCTGCTCGGTCGTGTAGACGCCCCAGGCGCAGGCCCGGCCCTGTGGCGTGACCAGCACCACCTGGTGCCCGCGACGGCGCAGTTCCAGTGCCAGGACCGGGCCGATGTAATGGTGATCGTCGTCATAGATCGTGATCCGGCCCGCCTGCACCGCCACCCCGTCCAGCACGGTCTCGGCGTTCAAGATCATCCCCGGCTCCGCGGCGTCGAAGCCGGTGTCGCTGTGCCGGCCCACCGCGTCCGAGGACCAGCGCGCGCCGGTGGCGATCAGTACGTGGCGGGCGCCAAGCTCGCACACGTCGCGGGCGGTCATCCGGCTCTCGCGGAAGATCTCGACCCCGGGCAACTGCGCGATCTGCCCGAGGCGCCAGTCGCGCACCCGTGCCGTCTCGGCGAGCCCCGGCAGACGCGCCTCGCGGCTGACGCGCCCGCCAAGCTCGCGCCGCGCCTCGGCCAGCAGCACGGAGTGACCGCGCGCGCCCAGCACCCGCGCCGCCTCGAGGCCGGACGGGCCGGCGCCGACCACCAGCACCCGCGCCGGGGCCTCGGCGCGCCCGACCCGCTCGGGATGCCAGCCCAGCCGCCATTCCTCGCCCATGGTCGGATTCTGGGTGCAGCGGATCGGCACCCCCAGCGAGTCGTGCGCGTAGCAGATGTTGCAACCGATGCATTCGCGGATGTCGTCGATGCGCCCCTCCTCGATCTTGCGCGGCAGGAACGGATCGGCGATCGACGGGCGCGCGGCCCCGATCAGGTCCTGCACGCCGTCCGCGATCTGCCGCGCCATGGTGTCGGGCGAGGTGAAACGCCCCACCGCCACCACGGGTTTGTCCGTCAGCGCCCTGGCGCGCGCGACGCTCCCGGCCAGCGCCGCCTCCTTGACGAAACGTGCGCTGCCCATCTCGATGCCATAGTCGTTCACGGTCAGGTCCCACAGATCCGGAAGATCGGCAAGCAGACCGAAAGCGTCATAGGTTTCCGTATCCTGCAGATCGACGCTGAAGCGGCAGGCGACGGCCGCGCGCCCGGCCGCGACCTCCTTCGTTTCCTCGATCAGCTCGCGCACCAGCCGCACCCGGTTGCCCAGGCTGCCGCCATACTCGTCGCTTCGGGTGTTGGTCTCGGGGTTCAGGAATTCCGACAGCAGATAGCCATGTGTGGCATAGACATAGAGGATGTCGAACCCGGCCTCGAGCGCGCGCCGCGCGGCGTCGCGGTGCCATCTGCGGATGTCGCGGATGTCGGCGCGGTCGAGGCGCCGCGTCTGGCCGGGATGGCAGACGCTGGCATCGGTCTGCGGGCGGCTGCGCAGGCCGGGCGCCGGGATGCGGGTGCCGAAATTCACCACCATCGCGCCGCCGATCCACAGCTCGACCCCCGCCAGCGCGCCATGGCCGTGCACCGCCTCGGTCATCAGGCGATGGGCGGCGACGTCCTCGGCATCCCAGAGCGCCGCGTAGGGAAAGGCGTCATTGTCCGAGCTGGGATGGATCGAGCAGTATTCGGTGTTCACCACCCCCCAGCCGCCCTCCGCCTTGACGCCGCGCATCGCCGCCAGCGCCCGCGGCCGGCGCCAGCCCATGCCGCTGCAATGGGGTACCTGGTAGAACCGGTTGCGGGTGGTCACCGGCCCGATCTTCAGCGGCGTGAAGAGGATGTCGTATCTGGGATCGCGCATGGACCTGGTGCCTTCGCCGTCTGCCTTCGTCAAATATTATTTGAGCGCTCAATTAAATCTTGTGTCAACCGCCATATCCTTCTAGCCTTGGACCCCACAGCCAATAAGATTGGAAACCGGTCACCGGACCCAACTGCAACAGGGGAAAACAGAATGAAACGATATTCGACCGCGGCGCTCGTCGCCGGCGCTCTCGCCATCGCCGGGGGGGCCGTTCGGGCCCAGGACAGCGAGCTGGTGGTGTTCGATTGGGCCGGCTACGAGGATCCCGAGTTCTTCGCCGCCTTCGTCGAGACGCACGGCGCCCCCCCGACCTTCGCCTTCTTCGGCGACGAGGAGGAAGCCTTCCAGAAGCTGCGCTCGGGCTTTCGCGCCGACCTCGCGCATCCCTGCTCGCAATCGGTGCCGAAATGGATCGAGGCGGGGCTGCTGAAGCCGCTCGATACGTCGCGGATCACGCTCTGGGACGATCTCGACCCGTCCTTTCGCGACATCCCCGCCTTCCAGAAGGATGGCGAGTATTATTTCGTGCCGGTCGACTGGGGCAACACCGGGCTGACCTACAATACCGAGCTGTTGAGCGAGGAGGACGTCGCCTCGCTGCAGGCCTTCGCCGATCCCAAGCACGCCGGCCGGGTCTCGATCGGCGACAGCGTCGACGATGCCTATGCGCTGGCCTTCCTGGCCACCGGCGTCAAGGACTGGACCACCGCCACGGACGAGCAGTTCAAGGCGGCGTCGGACTTCCTGCGCAAGGTGCATCCCAACGTGCGGGCCTACTGGTCCGACGGCGCCTCGCTGGCGCAGCTGATGCAGAGCGGCGAGGTCTACCTGGCCTGGGCCTGGAACGAGACCTTCTCGACGATGAGCTACGAGGGCCACCCGATCGCCATGAAGCGCGACACCGAGGAAGGCGCCTCGAGCTGGGTCTGCGGCTATGCGATACTGGCCGACGCGCCCGGCTCGGAGGACAAGGCCTATGATTTCATCAACGCCTGGCTGGAGCCGCGCAGCGCCGAGTACATCGTCGCCAACTGGGGCTACGGGCACAGCAACGCCGCGGCCATGGCCGAGATGAGCCAGGAGGATCTGGCGGCGGTCGGGCTGGAGACCAGCGAGAACCTGCGCGCCGGCACGCTCTGGCAGGCGCCGGTGCCGGCCGAGCTGCGCGAGAAGATGATCGCCGAGTTCGAGCTGATCAAGGCCGGCTTCTGAGCCCGCCGCGCGACACGAACGGCAACGCCCCGGCCCTGTGCCGGGGCGTTTCGCGTTCGCCGGCTCAGCCCGACCGCTGCCCGCGAATATGGTGCGGGCAATGCTCGCCGCTGTCCAGAACGCCGGTCATCGCCGTCCAGGTGCGGATGTTGGCCGCGATCAGGTCGCGGCCATAGCGCCGCTCCAGCTCCGGACGCTCGGGCCCGGTGAGGCGGGCCAACTCGTCCCGGGCGACGCCCCGATACCAGGGGTTGCGATTGCGCAGCTCGATCCGTTCGAACCCCGCCGCCTCCAGCGCGGCGCGATAGCGGCGCGGCGAGGCCATGGCGAAATCCAGGTCTTCCAGCGCGATATAGGTCGTCATCGCCTCGGACGGCGCACCGTCATGCGAGATCAGCCAGTCCGAGGCGGCGAACCAGCCGCCCGGGCGCAGCACCCGGAACGCCTCGGCAGCCAGCGCCTCCTTGTCCGGGATGTGGACGATGGAATCCTTGGAGAAGACCAGATCGAAGCTGGCCTCCGGAAACGGCAACGGTCTCGGCGCCACCTGCCGGATGGTCACCGCCTCCCCTGCCCCCGCCCCGTCGATGCGGGCGCGGGCGGCGGCGCAGACCTCCGGCTCGACATCGATCCCGACCACCTCGGCCGCCCCGTGATCGCGGTGCAGCGAGAGCGTGATCGCCCCCGAGCCGCAGCCGATGTCGAGCACGCGCTTGCCGCTCAGGTCCAGCCCCTCCAGCACCCGGGCCACCTCCTCGGGGCCGCCGGGCGAAAGGTAACCCTCGCCCCAGAGCGCCTCGAGAAAGGCGATCGCCGCCCTGTCGTAATGCAGATCGCTTTCGCTCATGATCGTTCACCCCCTCGGTTCAGTCGAACAGCACCACCGATTCCGCGCCCCAGCCGACCCGAACCGTAGTGCCGGGCCGGGCGACCGAGCGGCCGGCGGTGTTGCGCATCGAGATCGTCACCTGCGCTTCCTGACCTGCCAGGCGGACGTCGTAATAGGTCATGTCGCCGTAATAGGAATTGGCGACCACCTGCCCCTCCGCCTCCCGTTCCGCGCTGTTCGCCTCATCGAAGAGGATGGTCAGCATCTCGGGGCGGATGCCGATGCTCTCGATCCGCTCGGGCCGCAGACCCTCCGGCACCCGATCGCGCGGAATGCGCGCCGATCCCAGCGCCGGAATGTCGATCTCGATGCCCTCGGGGCTTTCCCCCTTCATGCGCGCCGGCAGGAAATTCATCACCCCGATGAACGAGGCCACGCGCCGGGTCCGGGGCGTGCGATAGAGCTCTTCGGGGCTGGCCATCTGCGCGATCTGCCCGTCGAACATCACCGCGATCCGGTCGGACATGATCAGCGCCTCTTCCTGGTCGTGGGTGACAAGGATGAAGGTGATGCCGAGCGATTGCTGCAGCGCGCGCAGTTCGACCTGCATCTGCTCGCGCAGCTTCTTGTCGAGCGCCGAGAGCGGCTCGTCCAGCAGCACCACCTTGGGGCGCATCACCAGCGCGCGGGCCAGCGCCACCCGCTGACGCTGGCCGCCCGAGAGCTCATGCGCGGCGCGGCTGCCATAGCCGGCCAGATCGACCTTCTCCAGCGCCGCCTCGACCTCGGCAGCGATCTCGGCGCGGGACAGCTTCTTGCGTTTCAGCCCGTAGCCGACATTGCCGGCGACGCTGAGATGGGGAAAGATCGCGTAGCTCTGGAAGACCATGTTGGTCGGGCGGTGGTTGGCCGGGATCCCGTCCATCGGCTTGCCGTCGATCACGATACTGCCGCCGCTCGGCGCCTCGAAACCGGCGATCATCCGCAAGAGCGTGGTCTTGCCGCAGCCCGACGGGCCGAGCAGCGAGAAGAACTCGCCCTCGCGGATGGTGGCGTCGATCCCGCGCAGCGCCTGCACCGCGCCGAAGCTCTTGCTGAGGTTGCGCAGCTCGATGATGGGTCTGGCCGTCATGCGCCTGGCGTTCCTTTCGCGGTCACAGCAAGCCCCCCGCCGCCGTCGCGTCCTTGCCCTGGCGGGCCGCGGCGCGGCGCCGGAACCATTCGGCCAGCACCAAGAGCAGCACCGACAGCGCCAGCAGGATCGCCCCCAGCGCCATGATCGACGGCAGCTTGGAGGGGAACCGCAGCTGGCTCCAGATATAGACCGGCAGGGTGACGTCGGTGCCGGTCAGGAAGAAGGCGATGATGAACTCGTCGAGGCTGATGGTGAAGGTGATCAGCAGGCTCGAGACGACCCCCGGCATCACCAGCGGCAGCGTCACCCGGCGGAACGTGCCCCAGCGGCTTTCGCCGAGATCGAGCGAGGCTTCCTCGAGGCTCTGGTCCAGCCCCTGGAAGGCCGAGCTGAGGATGGCGATGGCGAAGGGCGTGCAGATCAGCACATGGCCCGCGACCACGGTCCAGAGCGACAGCGACAGGCCGAGCTGCATCAGCATCACCAGAAGGGCGACGGCGACGATGATCTCGGGCAGCACCAGCGGCAGCATGATGAACCCGACGATGCCCTTCTTGGCCGGAAAGCGATAGCGCGCCATCGCCCGCGCCGCGGAGGCGCCCAGCATCGTGGCGATCAGCGCGCTCGACACCGCCACGATCAGGCTGTTGCGCACCGCCCCGTGCAGCGCCTCGGTCTCCCAGAGCACGGTGAACCACTTGGTGGTGAAGCCGCTGAGCGGAAAGGCGACGATGGTGGCGTCGTTGAAGGCGAAGAGCGGCAGCAGAACCACCGGCGCGTAGAGAAACACCATGTAGGCGACGGCATAGACCAGCAGCCAGTTCGGCCCGCGACGTGCGCCCGCCATCAGGGCTTGACCCTGCCGCCAAGGCGGCGCCCGGCCAGAAAGACGATCAGGCTGATCGCCGCCACGGTCAGCATCGAGGTCACCGCCAGCGCCGCCCCCAGCGGGGCGTTGTTGGCCTTGCCGAACTGGATCTGGATCATGTTGGCGATCATCAGCCCGTCGGTGCCGCCGACCAGCTTCGGGGTGATGAAATCGCCCACCGTCGGGATCAGCACGATCAGCGTCGCCGCCACCACGCCGGGCATGGCCAGCGGCAGGGTCACCCGGAAGAAACGGCGCACCGGCCCGTCGCCCAGGTCCTCGGCCGCCTCCAGCAGCGACCGGTCGATCTTCTCAAGCGCGACGAAGATCGGCAGGATCGCGAAGGGGGCCCAGGCATGGGCGAGCGTCAGCACCACCGCGTTGGCGTTGTAGAGGATGAAGGTGAGCGGCTCGTCGATCAGACCCAGGTTCAGCAGCGCCGAGTTGAGCACGCCGTTATAGCCCAGGATCACCTTCCACAGGAACACCCGCAGCAGGTAGCTGGTCCAGAACGGCACGGTGATCAGGAACAGCCACAGCGCCTTGCGCTTCTTGACGTGGAAGGAGAGGAAATAGGCCACCGGGAAGGCCAGCAGCACGGTGGCGACGGTCACGATCACCGAGATCCGCAGCGAGCGCGCCAGCAGCACCTGGTAGATCGGCTCGCCCCAGGCCGCGCGGTAATTGTCCAGCGTCAGCGTGCGGTCGATCTCGAGATAGTTCTGGGTCCAGAAGCTGAAGGTCGCCACCATCAGCAAGGGGGCGGCGAGCATCACCAGCGCATAGAGCAGCGTCGGGCTGATCAGCGTCAGTCCCTGCCGCTCCTGGCTGCTCAGCTTCAGGGCCACGAACCCCCCTCCGGCCATCTTCCCGCCGATGCCGGACGGGACCTCCGGAGCCAGTGATACACATTTGCTCTCATCTGTCGCCAGCACAATCTGGGCGCGTCGCGGAGGACGCCCGCCCGGATACCGGGCAGGCCCCTGCGCCGCAACCCGGGGCCGAGGACAAGGCCGGGGGACGGGTCAAATTCATCTGTCGCCGGACAGCTCCGCCAGAAGCGCCGCGTTGCGCGCCGCCAGCTGCCCCTCGGGCGGCTCGCCTTCGCGCAGCACCGGGAAATGCCGGCGCAGCTCGTCGTGATAGGTCTTCACGCCGTATTCCAGGTCCGACAGCACGATCCCGTCATAGGCGCTGGAAAAGGCCGCCTCCCAGGTCCACTCGATCAGCTGCTCGTCCTCCTTGGTGGTCAGCCGGTCGATCCGCCCGCTCAGATAGCGCGCCAGACGCATCCGCCGGTCCTCGTCCTTGTGGCGGTAGATGCCGCCGCGCTGGACGCAGGTGCCGTTGCTCAGCGGGAACTCCTGATAGAAGTTGATCGAATCGGGATAGAAGCAGATCACCGTGTTGGGGAACATCCCCAGGTAGAGCCAGGCGCGCTTGTGCTCGTCGTCCAGCCGCTCGGGCGCCTCCAGGATGCGCTTGTAGGTCCGCACGCTCCAGAGCCGCCCCTCGCCTTCGCGGAACGTGCCCATCGAGCGGTTGGCGCCGTCCCGCATCGGTTCGTCATAGTAGGTGTTGCCGTATAGGTCCTGCAGGCCGGGATGGGCCATCGGCACGTGATACCCCTCGTTGTCCACGTCGCGCACACATTTCCAGTTGGCCGCAACCTCGTCGGACCAGAAGCCGTCGCCGGCGGCAACGTAGTCCTCGGGCCGGTACTGGGCGACCTCCGGGGCGAAGCGAGCCAGAATCTCGGCCACGGAAGGCTGCGGGCCGGGCTGGAAGCGCACGAAGACGAAGCCGTTCCAGATCTCCATCTCCAGCGGCTTGAGCCCGAATTTCACCGGGTCCAGGTCCGGCAGGCTGCGCGGCTGGGCAGCGCTGCGCAGCGTGCCGTCGAGGTTGTAGACCCAGCCGTGGAACGGGCAGACGATCGAGGACCGGCAGGCGCCGCGCTCTTCGGCCACGACGCGCGAGCCGCGATGCCGGCAGAGGTTGTGGAAGGCGCGCACCGTGCCCTCCTCGCCGCGGATCACCAGCGCCCGCTCGCCGACGATCTCGGCGGCGACATACTGCCCCGGCTCGGGGATGTCGCCGACATGACAGATCAGCTGCCAGTGGCGGCGGAACAGCAGCTCCTTCTCGGCCTCCAGCAGCTCGGGGTTGAACAGGCTCCAGGCCGGCAGACCGCCCCGGTCCCAGTCGTTCGGAACGGCCTGATCGGTCGCGGCGGGCGTCTTGTCATCCAGCATGGGCGTGGCTTTCCTGGTTGCGGTTGCCGCACCTTACCGAAAAATGTTTGAGCGCTCAATCAAATTATTGCGCCTAGCCGTCCTTTCGGGGTGCGGCCCGCGCTCTGCGCGGCCATGCCGGCCCCATGCCGTGCTTGAGCCGGGGGCCGACCTTCGCTTAGACAGGATGAGCCATGGCGGACTCGCCCCACGCAGGGACAGCGCGGAGAGGCCCGCCGGGCGAAGGATGACCGCAGCCCCGGAGAGACCCGAGCGATGAAAGAGCACCTGCAAGCCATCGTCACCCTTTTCTCGCTGGTCAACCCGATGGTCTGCATGCTGATGTTCGCCGGGGCCACGGCCGGCCGCAGCCCCGCGCAACGCGCCGCGGATGCCACCCGCGCCGTGCTGGTCGTCGCCGCGGTGCTGGTGATCGCCGCCTTCCTCGGCGCGCGCATTCTCGGCGTCTTCGGGATCTCGCTGCACGTGTTCTCGGTGGCCGGCGGGCTGGTGCTGTCCTTCATCGGCTTCAACATGCTGACCGGGTCGGGAACCGACAAGCCCGGGGCACCCGCCGCGGACGGTACCGCCTCGCTGGCCCCGATGATCCTCTTCGCGGCCAGCCCCGGCACCATCACCGGCGTCATCACCATCGCCGCGGTCCATACCGGCACGGGGGTTCCGGTGACCGCGCTGCTCGGCATCGCCGTCGTCCTCGGCATCACCTGGGCGCTGCTGATGGTCGCCGCGCGCCGGCCCGCCCCGGCGCCCGACAAGGGACCCAGCCTCGCCCATGACATGGTCTCGCGCTACATGGGCCTGATCGTGATCGCCATGGGCATCCAGTATGCCCTCACCGGTCTCAAGGGCTTCATGGCGGCATAGGCGCGAGGCGCGCGGCGCTCAGGCGTAGAGCGGCTGCACCCCCATCTGCAGGTGCAGCGCGTTCACCGTCTGCTGGTTCAGCCCCAGGGCGCGGGCGAGCTCGTCCAGGTAATCCGCCTCGCCCTGGGTATCGAGACGGATCGGCATCAGCGACATCGAATAGACCTGCATCTTCAGCGGCTCGGGCGTGTCCCTGGCCAGGGCGCCGATATCGACCGGCGCCTTCAGCTGCGCCTTGACGAAGGCGATGTCCTCGGCATCGGCATCGGCGCCCACGGTCTCGAGGATCTTGGCCTGTTCGGCCTTGTCGATCGTGCCATCGGCCTTGGCCGACTGGATCATCGCGCGCAGCATCAGCGCGGCGGCCTCCTCGGCCTGCGGGGCGGTCTCGGCGGTGCTGATCTGGTCCAGCATCTTGCCGGTGCCCGCCCCGGTGGCCGCCGCGGCGCCGCCAAGCGCGGCGAGGATCCCCGCCAGGCCGCCCCCGGCCCCCGGCTGCGCCGAGAGCAGCCCGCCCTTGTCCTCCTTGCCGCCGGGTTGCGCCGCGCCGCCGCCCATGATCGCGGAGAGATCGAACCCGCTCTGCTTGGCCATGTTGGCGATCATGTTCTGCAGATCGCCCATCCCGGCGCCGCTGGCCATCTGGCCGATCATGTCCTGCAGGCTGCCCATGCCCGGCGCCTGCTCGGCCCTCGCCTCGTCCGCCGGCACCTGAGCGCCGCCGAACTGGCCGGGCATCCCGCCGCGCGACCGGCTCAGACTGTCGACGCCGCGCGCCGCGGCATAGCCGATGGCCACCTTGGCCAGTGTTCCCATGAGGCTCATCTCGATCTCCTTGTTGGAATGCCCGGGTGTTCCGGATCGCTTGAAAGAACTCTTTCGGGCCGGCCGAAGCGTGCGGGCCCGGGGTGCAGGATGACAGATCGGGACCGGCTGTGAAGGGGAAATCTGCGCGGCGCCGCGTCAAGGCGCCTTGTCGCGCCGCCGCACGGGTGTCAGGCCGATGCGGTCAGCTCCACCCAGACCGGCAGGTGATCCGAGGCGATATGCGCCGGGCGCTCGCCATAGACGCCATGGGCGCCGGCCGACAGATCGCGGCTGAGCGCGATCCGGTCCAGCGCCCCGACCGGGCGCGGCGCCGGATAGCTGGGCCGGGGCGGCACGAAGCGCATCCCCGGTGCGCAGCGGTCGAGGATCGGGCGGCGCGACCAGTCGTTGAAATCCCCGGCCCAGACCGTCGGCATGGGTGGCAGGGCGCGGGTGATCTCGGCCAGGTGCTGCACCTGCTGCCGGCGCGACTTGGCGACCAGCCCCAGATGCAGCCCGATCACCCGCAGCGGGCCGACCGCGGTGTCGAATTCGGCACGCACCGCCCCGCGCGGCTCCAGCCCCGGCAGAGCGATATGGCCCATGTCGGTCAGCGCAAGATCGCCGCCCCGCCAGATGACCGCGTTGCCGTGCCAGCCCAGCGATCCGGCCCCCCCGAGGTCGGCGATGTGCCAGCCCTCTTCCTCGAGCACGAAATGCGGCAGCGCGGCCGGGCGCGGCGGAATGCGCTTGTCGGCCTCCTGCAGCACCACGATATCGGCGCCGAGGCCGCCCAGGACCTTGAGGATGCGGCTGGGCTGGCGCCGCAGGTCGAGCCCGACGCATTTCTGGATGTTGTAGCTGGCCAGGCGCAGCGACGGCACTGGCGGGGAGACAGGCATATTGTGCGGCGCATCCATCTGTCGCGTTCGGGTCCTATTTGCGCGATCGGTGCCGGGGTGCGCAACCCCGGACCGCTCCGGGTCGCGAGGGCTTGACAGGGCGCGATCCCGCCCGTCCTTTGGTCCGATGAACGAAAGACGCGCGATCGACGGGTTCGGAGCGGCGGGCCTGCTCGGCTTTGCGGCGATCCTGAGCTTCAACCAGGTCGTGATCAAGCTCACGGGGAGCGGATTCGCACCGGTCTTCCAGGCCGGGCTGCGCTCGGCGCTGGCCATCGTCCTGGTGATGGCCTGGATGCGGATGCGCGGCATTCCCCTGACGCCGCCGCCGGGGATGCTGAAATGGGGCATCCTTTCGGGGCTGGCCTTCACCACCGAATTTCTCTGCCTCTATCTCGCGCTCGACCACACCAGCGTCGCGCGCGCCTCGCTGCTGCTCTATTCGATGCCGATCTGGCTGGCGCTCGCCGGCTACGTGCTGCTGCCGCAGGAACGGCTGAGCCCGTCGCGCGCCTTCGGCATGGTCGTCGCCCTGGCAGGCGTCGCGCTGGCGGTCTCGGACCGGGGCAGCGGCCAGGCCAGTCTCGCCGGCGATCTGCTGGCGATCCTGGCGGCGATGGCCTGGGCCTCGATCGCGCTGCTGGCGCGGCTCACACCGCTCTCGCAGCTGCGCCCGGAGACCCAGCTGCTCTACCAGATCATCGTCTCGGCGGTGCTGCTGCTGGGGCTCTCGCCGCTCTTCGGGGACCTGGTGCGCGCGTTCCGGCCCATCCACCTGGCGGGGCTGGCCTATCAGGTCGTGCTGGTGGTCTGCGTCGCGTACCTGGGCTGGTTCTGGGCGCTCACCGTCTACCGGGCCAACGCGGTGGCCTCGTTCGGCTTCCTCACCCCGGTGCTGGCGGTGCTGTTCGGCTGGGCGGTGCTGGGCGAGCATGTCGCCGCCTCGATCTGGCTGGCCCTGGCGCTGGTGCTCGCCGGCATCTACCTGATCAACCGGCGCTGAGTCAGGTGCCGCAGAAGGTCGCCTGCACCACCTCGTGCGGCAAGGGCGGCGCGGTCAGATCGCGCGCCTCGGGCTGATCGTCGAAAGGCCGCGCCAGGACCGCGTTCAGCCGGTGGAAGGGGGCATAGTCCCCCGCCACGGCGGCCGCGATCATCTCCTCGACGCGGTGGTTGCGCGGGATGATCGCCGGGTTGGCGGCCCGCATCGTCGCCTCGGGGTCGGGTTCGGTGGCGAGCCGCGCCTGCCAGCCCTCGGCCCAGGCATCGAAGGCGACGGGATCGGTGAACTGGTCGCGCGCCGTGCCCTCCGCCAGCGCCCGGAAGGTGTTGGTGAAATCGGCGCCCCCCACCGCCATCCGCGCCAGCAGGTCGGTGATCAGCGCCACGTCCCCCTCGCGCGCCGAGCGCAGCCCCAGCTTGGCCCGGAACCGCTCCGCCCAGGCGGCCTCGATCAGCGCCGGCATCGCGTGGACGATCTCGGTCGCCTCCGCGACGGCGCCTTCGGGGTCGTCCAGCTGCCGGATCAGCGCGGTCGCCAGCTGCGCCAGGTTCCAGACCACGATGCCCGGCTGGTTGGAATAGGCATAGCGCCCCATCTGGTCGATCGAGCTGAACACCGTGTCGGGGTGATAGGTATCCATGAAGGCGCAAGGCCCGTAATCGATGGTCTCGCCCGAGATCGCGCAATTGTCGGTGTTCATCACCCCATGGATGAAGCCGACGCTCATCCAGGCCGCGATCAGCCGCGCCTGGGCGTCGCGCACTGCCCTCAGCAGCCCCATCGGCCCCTCGGCGTCCGGGTAGTGGCGGGCGATGGCATAGTCGGTCAGCTGCTTGAGGCTGCGGGTGTCGCCGCGCGCCGCGAAGACCTGGAAGGTGCCGACCCGCAGGTGACTGGCCGCGACCCGGGTCAGCACCGCGCCGGGCAGGCGCCCCTCGCGGATCACCATCTCGCCGGTCTCCACCGCGGCCAGCGCCCGCGTCGTCGGGATCCCCAGCGCGTGCATCGCCTCCGAGACCACGTATTCGCGCAGAACCGGCCCCAGCCAGGCGCGCCCGTCGCCCATCCGGCTGTAGGGCGTGCGGCCCGAGCCCTTCAGCTGGATGTCGCGGCGCTTGCCATCGGTGCCGACGGTCTCGCCCAGCAGGATCGCCCGACCGTCGCCGAGCTGCGGGTTGTACTGGCCGAACTGGTGCCCGGAATAGAGCTGCGCCAGGGGGCTGGCGCCCTCGGGGACGCGGTTGCCGGCGAAGATCTCGGCCATCTCCTGCGCCTCGCCCGGCGCGATGCCGAGAAGCCGCGCCAGATCGTCGTTGAAGGCGATCAGTCGCGGGGCGCGCACCGGCTCGGGCGGCTGTACCGTGTAGAACGAGCCGGGCAGGCGCGCATAGCTGTTGTCGAAGGGGATAATAACGCTCATGGCCTCTAGATAGAGGCCCACGCCGCGAATGCCAGAGGCGGCGCCGGCCTCACCGCGCCGCGCGGGCCTCGGCGGGCCGGCTGAGCACGCCGCCGCCGACCGCCGCGCGCACGCCCGTCGTGCCGGGGCACGAGGTCGGCAGCCCGCGCGCCACCCGCACCGCGAGATAGGCGAAGGCCTGCGCCTCGAGCATGTCGCCATCTAGGCCGACCGCCTCGACCGGTTCGGCCGGGCAGTCGAGCCCGGCGCGCAGCATCTCCATCAGCACCGGGTTGTGGCGCCCGCCGCCGGTGACCAGCACCCGCGCGGGCGGGGCCGGGCAATGCGCCATGCCCGCCGCCACGCCGGCGGCGCACATCGCGGTCAGGGTTGCCGCCGCATCGGCATCCGAAAGCTCGCAAACCAGCGCGACCATCTGGGCAAAATCGTTCCGGTCCAGGGATTTGGGCGGCATTCTTGAGAAATAGGTTTCGGCCAGGAAAAGTTCCAGCGCGCCGGTCTCGACGCTGCCTTTTGCGGCCAGCGCGCCGCCCTCGTCCATCGCCAGCCCCAGCCGCGCCTGCACCAGATCGTTCACCGGCGCGTTGGCCGGACCGGTGTCGAAGGCCAGCAGCGCGCCGGGCGCCTCGGGCGCCGCGCAGCCCGGATCGACATAGGTCAGGTTGCCGACCCCGCCGAGGTTGAGAAAGCACAGCGGCTCCCGCGCGCCGATCCAGCGTGCGCAGGCGAAATGGAAGAACGGCGCCAGCGGCGCCCCCTCGCCGCCCATCGCCACATCGTCCGAGCGGAAGTCCCAGACCACCGGCACTCCAAGCGCCGCGGCCAGCGCCGCCCCGTCGCCGACCTGCAACGTGCCGCGCCCGCGCGGCTCATGCGCAAGGGTCTGGCCGTGAAAACCGACCAGATCGACAGGCTCGAACCCGCGCAATAGAGCCACATGGGCCGCGTCCACCACCTCGCCTGCCGCCGCGACCTCCGGCCCCTGCCAGCGCCCCAGGGCGGCACGCAGCACCGCACGCTCGTCCTGCGAGTAGGCGCGGTACCCGGTCTCGCCGAAGCCAAGGATCTCGTGCCCGTCGGTCTCGATCACCGCCGCGTCCACCCCGTCCAGCGAGGTGCCGCTCATCGCCCCCAGCGCGCGCACCGCGCCGCGCCTCCCGATGGCCCTATTCATGGCCTTTTCCTTTGCCCGACCGCCCCCTATACACTGCCCCGCAACCCAAGCCCGAGGCAAGCCATGACCTACCATCCGAAATCGGATTTCATCGACGTGATGATGACGCGCGGCTTTCTGGCCGACTGCACCGATCTTCAGGGCCTCGACGAGGCGTTGATCAAAGGGGTCGTGCCGACCTATATCGGGTACGATGCCACCGCCAGTTCGCTGCATGTCGGGCACCTGCTGAACATCATGATGCTGCGCTGGCTGCAGAAGACCGGGCACAAGCCGATCACCCTGATGGGCGGCGGCACCACGAAGGTGGGCGATCCCAGCTTCCGCGCCGAGGAGCGCCCGCTGCTGACACCGGCGCAGATCGATGCGAACATCGCCGGGATGAAACAGGTCTTCGCCAAGTACCTGGCCTATGGCGACGGCCCGACCGATGCGCTGATGCTGAACAACGCCGAGTGGCTGGACGATCTGAACTACCTCGATTTCCTGCGCGACATCGGGCGGCATTTCAGCGTCAACCGGATGCTGTCTTTCGAGAGCGTCAAGTCGCGGCTCGACCGCGAGCAGTCGCTGAGCTTTCTCGAGTTCAACTACATGATCCTGCAGGCCTATGACTTCCTGGAGCTGAACCGTCGCTACGGGTGCCTGCTGCAGATGGGCGGCAGCGATCAATGGGGCAACATCATCAACGGCATCGACCTGACCCGAAGGGTGCTGGATCACGAGATCTACGGCCTGACCTCACCGCTGCTGACCACCAGCGACGGGCGCAAGATGGGCAAGAGCCAGGGGGGCGCGATCTGGCTGAACGCCGACATGCTGTCGCCCTACGACTTCTGGCAGTTCTGGCGCAACACGACCGACGCCGATGTCGGGCGCTTCCTCAAGCTCTACACCGAATTGCCCATCGAGGACTGCGAGCGGCTGGGCGCGCTGGGTGGGGCCGAGATCAACGCCGCCAAGATCCGCCTGGCCAACGAGGTCACCGCGCTCTGCCACGGCGCCGACGCGGCGGCTGCGGCGGAGGCCACGGCGCGCGAGGTGTTCGAGCGCGGCGGCATCGGAGATGAGCTGCCGACGCTGACCGTCACCGCCGAGGAGGTCGGGACCGGCATCTCGATCGTGCAGCTGATCGTGCGCGCAGGCCTCGCGAAATCCGGCAAGGACGCCAAGCGGCTGATCGCCGAGCACGGCGCCCGGATCGACGACGCGCCGCTGACCGATGCCGGGCTGATGCTGGACACCGCCGCCCTCGCCGCGCCGATCAAGCTGAGCGCCGGCCGCAAGCGCCACGCGGTGGTGCAGTTGCAGGAGTAGGGCGCGGCGGGTTTCGAACCAGAACCTTTGGATGCTGCGCCAAGGATCCCGCGCGATCCGAATGGGTGTTCGGGGCGGAGCCCCGGATCGCGCCCACCTTGGGGCCGCTCGCGATCCTCGATGCTCTCGGCGACGCGGTTCCGACAAGATGAATCTTGCTCTCGCGCTCGCTTGTGCCGAACACCGACCGAATGTTGCAATCCAACCGGCGGCGCATGATCGGACGACCCGCCGAGATTCAGACCGGCGGGAACAGGCGGCCCAGGAACCCGTAGAACCATTCGGCCTGGGCCGCGTCGTGCCGGTGCATCAGCTCGGTCTGCTCTTCGCGGCTCTGCACGCCGGGCCGGCCGTAGTTGTGGGCGAGCGCGGTCTGCCAGCGCCGGAAGCCCTCGATGGTCTGCTCGGGATGGAATTGCAGGCCATAGACATTGGTGCCCAGCCGGAAGGCCTGGTTCTCGAACATCTCGCTGCGCGCCAGGTGCACCGCGCCGCGCGGCAGATCGAAGGTGTGGAAATGCGCCTGCGTGCAGACCAGCGGCGCCGGCATGAAATCGCTCTCCAGCGGCGCGATCCGGTAATAGCCGAACTCGTGCAGGCCGCTCTCCGGCGCGCCGACCCAGGCGCCCTGCTGCCAGGCAATCATCTGCGCGCCCTGGCAGAGACCCAGGGTCGGCAGCCCCGCCGCCAGCGCCGCCTCGATCCAGCGGTATTCCTCGGCCAGGAACGGGTGAAGCTCCGTGTCATAGGCGTTGTATCTGCCGCCATAGATCACGGTGCCGACGATATCCTCCGCGATCTCGCCCAGGGGCTCGCCCCGGAACGGGCGGCGGATGTCAGCCGCGATCCCGGCGGTCTTGAGATAACTCGTGACCCGGTCGTCGTCGGGGCCATCCTCGTGGCGCACCAGCAGAACGCGTGCCATATCCGCTTTCCTTTCGGGGTGACGGTTGCGCGGCCCTGCGATCGTGATCCGTGCCAGAGATACGGCCCCGGATATGCCAGAGCCAGTGCCTGCGGGCAAGTCGGGCGCGGTGCCCTCAGCCCACCGGCTGCAGAGTCACCGTCACGTCGGCATCCACCGCCAGCGTGGCCAGAACCTCAGAGCCCTTGACATAGCGGAAGACGCTCAGGCTGTTGCCGTCCGGATCGGTGACGCTGGTGCCGGTGTCGACGAAGGCCCCTGTCTCGCCGGCGACGAGCTCGAGGCTGTCCTTTGCATCCCCGATGACGGTCAGGCTCTCCGGCAAGGGCTCTCCCAGCAGCGTCTCGAGCAGCGTGTCGGCCTCGTTCGAAAAGGCCAGCACGTCCTCCAGCGACAGCGACAGCGCGTTGGCCTTGCCGTTGTCCATGTCGACGGCCTCGACCCCGCGCAGGTCGACCAGGTCGAGCAGCCTGTCGTTGAGATCGCCGCCGAACGCGACGGCCAGCACATCGCGGCCGGACCCGCCGCGCAGCGACTCCTGCGCCGCCCCGTCCGGCGCATCGGACCGGTCGACGATGATCCGGTCGTCGCCGGCCCCGGCCCGCACCACGTCCAGCCCCCCGCCGGTGCGCAGCCGGTCGTCGCCGCCGAAGCCGAGCAGGATGTCGTTGCCCTCGCCCCCGTTCAGCACGTCGTTCCGATCGCTGCCGAAGAGCAGGTCGCTGCCATCGGTGCCGGTGAGGGTCTGCGCCGACGCCGCGCGGGTGAAGAGCTGCGAGGAGGCGAGCTGGAACTCGACCGTGTCCGGATCGCCGTCGAGATCGAAGCCGGCGGTGGCGGTCACCAGGTTCTCTCGCCCCAGAAGGTCCACGAAACCGGGAATCTCGGCCAGGGCAAGCCTGGTGGTGAAGCCGGAGGTCTCGAGTCCCGCCGCGGTCTCGTCGGCGATCTGCCCCAGATCGATCCCGTCCACGATCATCGTGACCGACAGATCGACCAGTTGCGCCGAGAAGAGCGGCGTCGCCCCGAAGGCCTGGGCCAGCTCGTCTGCACCCGACAGAATCGTCGGGGTGGTGTCCATCAGGCCCAGCGTCGCAAGGTCGACCTTGCCGCCGATACCGAAGGCCTCGACCTGAAGCTCATAGCCCTTCGCTGCCGAGTCGGTCAGCCGGTCGAAGACAGCGCGCCAGGAAGCGT
>JAGRMU010000045.1:16105-22117 GCA_020441165.1 Sedimentitalea sp. | reverse complement strand
CGCGGCCAGGCGCCATTTCGGCGGCGCCTTGGGCGCGATCCGGGCGAAGAGCCGCTCGACCAGCAGCGAATGCTCGGCCACGGAATAGGCGAAATCGCCGAAGGTCTGCCCGTTCCAGCGGGCCACGAAGGCAAGGCCGTGGGCGATATCCTCGATCTCGATATCGAAGGGCGTCGGGTCCAGAAGATCGAGCCGGCGTCCCGACAGCATCCGCTGCCAGGCCCGGGCTTGTCTGGGGTGGGTCATCGGGCCTCCTGCGCTCTGGCGCTTGGGTAGCGGGGACCGCGGCGCGGTGCAAATGCAAAGAGGGGTGCGCTCCGCCCCGGACCGGCGCGGCGATGCGCCGTCAGACCGCCGCGTCGAGTTCGCGCACCAGACGCTGTTCCTCGGCGGCGCGCGGCTTCGACAACCCGGCCAGTAGCAGGTAGGCGACCGGGGTCAGATAGAGCGTCGACAACGTCGCCAGGCCCAGCCCGCCGACGATGACCCACCCTAGCGCCTCGCGCGCCTCGGCCCCCGCCCCCGACGACAGGATCAGCGGCACGCCGCCCAGCACCGTCGAGGTCATCGTCATCATCACCGGCCGCAGCCGCACCGACGAGGCGTCGAGGATGGCGCTGCGCACATCCTGCCCGGCATCGCGCCGCTGGTTGGCGAATTCCACGATGAGGATGCCGTTCTTGGCCATGATCCCGATCAGCATCACCAGCCCGATCTGGCTGTAGACGTTCAGGCTGAGACCGGTGAGCAGCAGCGCCAGAACCGCGCAGGCCAGCCCGATGGGCACCGTCGCCATCACCACCACCGCCGAGACGAAGCTTTCGAACTGCGCCGAGAGCACCAGGAACACCACCAGGATGGCGAAGCCGAAGGTCACCGCCAGTCCGGCGTTGGTCTGATCGAGGGTCGCCGCCTCGGCCAGGGGCACCAGGCGGTTCTGCTCTTCCAGCAGGTCCTCGGCGAGGATCCGGACCTCGGTCATGGCCTCGCCCAGCGACAGTTGCGGCGTCAGCCCGGCGCTGATCTGGACCGAGCGCTTCTGCCCCTCGCGGTCCAGCTCGGGGGCGATGGGGCGCTCGATCAGATGCACGAAGCTGGACATCGGCACCATCTGCCCGCTGCCGGCCTGCACGAAGATGTTCTCCAGATCGCCCGGATCGTTCACCGGCGTGCCGGTCGAGAGCAGCTTGATGTCGATGCTGGTATCGTCGACGAAGACCGAGCCGATGCTGCTGCCGTCCAGCACCGCGCGCAGCGCCTGGCCGAGACCGGAAATGTCGATCCCCAGATCCGAGGCGCGGGCGCGGTCGATCTCGATGAAAAGCTGCGGCTGCGTGGTCTCGTATTCCAGCCGGACCTCGCCCAGGGCCGGGTTCTGCTGCATCCGCGCGACCAGTTGCGCCGAAACCTCGGCCAGTTGCGCGTAATTGTCCCCGGTCACCGCGAAACTCAGCCCGCGCCCGGCGCCGCGAATGCCGAGGCTGTTGGGCTGGATGGTGAAGGCGCGCACGCCGATGATCTCGGCGAATTTTTCGTTCATCTCGGCGACGATCTCCTGTTGCGAGCGGGCGCGCTCGCCCCATTTCGACAGGGTGAACACCATGAAGCCCCTGTTCTTGGCCCCGAAGCCGGTGATCGAGAAGACGTTGGTGATCTCGCCGCTTTCGCGCAGCGGCTGCACCGCCGCCTCGATCTCGCGCATCTTGGAAACGGTATAGTCCAGCGAGACCCCTTGCGGCGCGGTGACCCTGAGCAGCGCCACCGCCCGGTCCTCGGGCGGGGTCAGCTCCTGCCGGATGCCGCCGGCGAGAAACCCGGCGGTCACCGCGAAGAGCACGGCGGCCAGCGCCACCACCAGCGGCGCCGAGAGCGCGCCACGCAGGGTCACGGCATAGAGCGCGGCAAGCCTCGCGCCGAGCCAGACCATCGGGCCGCGCGCCGGCTTGCTGTCGTCATGGGCGCGCAGCAGGCGGCTGGCCAGCATCGGGCAGAGAGTCAGCGCCACGACCGACGACAGCGCCACCGCGAGGGCGAGGGTGAAGCCGAACTCGCGGAACAGCCCGCCGGCCTGGCCGGGCAGGAAGGACAGCGGCACGAAGACCGCCACCAGCGTCGCGGTGGTGGTGACCACGGCGAAGAAGACCTGCTGGGTGCCCAGCACCGCGGCGGCGCGCGGTCCCATGCCGGTCATCCGCAGCCGCACGATGTTTTCCAGCACCACGATGGCGTCGTCGACCACCATGCCGGTGGCCAGCACCAAGGCCAGCAGGGTCAGGATGTTGACCGAGAACCCCACCAGCCAGATCGCCGCCAGCGTGCCGATCAGTGCCACCGGCAGGGTGATCGCGGGGATCGCCGTCGCCCGCAGATCGCGCAGGAACACGAAGATCACCGCCACCACGATCAGCACCGCCAGGGCCAGAGTCTTGAGAACCTCGTCGATCGAGCCCTGAATGAAGACCGCATCGTCCGAGGTCACGAAGACCTCGATATCCTCGGGCAGCGTCCGGTTCAGTTCGGCCACGACCGCATGGACCGCACGCGAGATCTCGAGCGTGTTCGAGGTCGCCTGCCGGATCACCCCCATGCCGAGACCCATGCGTCCGTTGGCGCGCAGCACGGTCTCGTTCGGGGCCGGGCCCAGCGTCACCTGCGCCACGTCCCCCAGCCGCACGTCCCGGGCGATCTTCAGGGCCTCGAACGCCTCGGGGGTGGCAACGGTGGCGGTGGTGCGCACGTTGATCGACTGCCGGCTGCCGGACAGGTCGCCCGCCGGCGCGTCGAAGGCCGCATCCGCCAGCGCATTGCGCAGATCGGCCAGGGTCAGCCCGCGGCCCGCCAGCTCGAGCAGGTCGATATCGACCCGGAACACCGGCTCGCGGTCGCCATAGACCTGCAGATCGGCGACCCCGGGGATCGAGATCAGCTGATCCTCGACACGGTCGCGCACGATCCGGGTCAGTTCCTGCGGCGAGCGGCCCGAGGAGGTGACCGCGATGCGCATGATCGGATCGGCATTGGCATCGGCCTTGACGATCTGCGGCGTCTCGGCCTCGTCGGGCAGATCGTTCACGATCCGGCCCACCGCGTCGCGGATGTCGGTGGCGGCGACATCGATATCGACGCTTTCCTCGAACTCCACCGTCACCCGGCTGCGCGCATATCGGGAATTGGACGAGATCGAGCGCACCCCGGAGACGCGCCCCACCGCGCCTTCGATGCGGCCGGTCAGGTCCTGGTCGACGGTCTCGGGAGAGGCGCCCGGAAACGGCGTGGTGATCGTCACCACCGGGCGATCGACGTTGGGCAATTCGCGGATCTCGGCGCCCATGAGGCCGGCGATCCCGGCCAGCACGATCAGCGCGTTGAGCACGAAGGCCAGGATCGGGCGGCGCACGAAGAGCGCGATCTTCGAATCGGCGGCATGGGCGAAGCGGCCTGCAACCTTCATCGGCGCCGCCTCACAGCTTGGCGCTCGTGACCGGGATCGACCCGGCGCTGGCATGGTTGCGGATGCTCACCGCGCTGCCCGGGCGCAGGTTCTGGACGCCTTCGGTCACCACCAGGTCGCCGGGCGAGAGCGCGCCCTCGACCAGCACCGTGTCGCGCTCGCGCTGGCGGATGGTGACGGGGACGGGCTCCGCCCGACCCTCGACGATCCGCCACACGAAGGCGCCGTCGCTGGACCATTGCACCGCCAGCGGCTCGACCGACAGAAGCGTCTCGCCGGGAAAGTTCAGCGCCACCGAGAACGCCATGCCGACGCGCAGCAGGTCATCGGCATTGTCGAGCCGTCCCTGCACCCGCAGGGTCCGGCTCGCGCGGTCGACGATGGTGTCGATGGCGCTGATCTCGCCCTCCAGCACCAGATCGCGCAGGCCCAGCGGCGTGACGCTGATCGGCATGCCGACCGCCATCTTGCCGATGATCCGCTCCGGCACCCGGAAATCGATCAGGATCTCCGAGCGGTCGGTGATGATGAACAGCGTCTCCTGCGGCGAGATCCGGTCGCCGACCTCGACGTCGATGATTCCCACCCAGCCCGAGATCGGCGCGCGGATGCGCCGCTGGTCGAGATCGAACTGCGCCTCGCGCAGCGCCAGTTCGGCCTCGCGCAGCGCCAGCGCGGCCTCGCGCCGGCGCACCTCGGTCACCGCGCCGGCGCTGCCCAGTTGCGACACCCGCCGGTCCTCGTCCTGCGCGTTCTCGAGGATGATGCGGGCGCGCTCAAGCGCGATCATCTCCGCCTCGTCCTCCAGCCGCACGAGGGTCGCGCCCTGCTCGACGCGGCTGCCCGCGCTGGCGCCAATCGCGGTGATGCGCCCCTCGGTGTCCGAGCGCACGGTGACCGACCGGAGCGCCTGCCCGTCGCCGATGGCCGTGACCCGGTCCGCCAGGGCGCGATCGCCGACCGCGGCGACGTTGACCGCCACCGGACCCTCGGCCCAGGCCTCTTCCGTCTCGGTATCGTCGCCCGGTCGCTGCGGCTCGAGCCCGAGCACCGCAAGCACGCCCCAGCGGTCCAGAAACGCGCCGGCGGAGGGGACATGGTTGATCCAGACATAGAGCGCCACGGCCAGAACCGCCGCAGCCATCAGGATCTGTTTCACCAAGTTCATTGCGTCGCGCTCTTTTCAGCCTCCGCCCCCGTGGTTGCAGATGATAGCATGTTGCGGGCGTTGTCATCTCCCCCGATGGCAAAATCGCGCAGAACGGCCGGTTCCGATCCGCATTCGGCGGCACCGTCTGGTCCGTGTCCGCCTCACCGGGCTGGCGCGAAACGTCTTTCGCCCGGGCGCCGACCGGGCTAGGCTGACCGGGGCGCGCGCCCGCGTGCGAGAGACAATGAAGGCAATAGACATGGATACCTGGCTTCCCTCCCTGATCACCAAGACACCGCAGGACGGCTATGAGCTTGCGGTCAAGCTGTCGCGCGTCGCGGTCAAGCTGACCCAGCCCGACGCCGCCGTGCGCGACAAGCTGCGCCCGGAATATGCCGGGGATTCCGATGCGCTGATCGCGGTCAGCCAGGTGGTGGCCACGAATTTCGCCACCGTTGCCGCGGCCAACAACTACTGGCGATAAACGCCGTGCACACGGCCGCCGCGCGGCCGGCTCAGGCCTCCGCGTGGCGGGCTAAGAATCGCGCGATCTCCGTTTCCGTCGGCACCTGCCCGGTGAATACCTCGACATAATCGGGCATCCGCGCCAGACGCGCGGGGCGGTCCTCGGCGATCTGCATCGAGATATAGCCGATCTGCGTGTAGATCACCGTCAGGCTGCGCACCTCGGCCTGGGCTGCGGAGACGCCGAAACGCCGGAACATCGCCGCGACCGCCTCGATCCGCCGCGTGTCGGCGCGATCGAGGCGCGCCTGCAGCGCCGCGTCGTTGCGCGCCCAGTTGCGAATCGCCAGGTCCAGCCTTGCATCGAAGAGCCCCTCGTCGAGCCAGCAGTCGAAGAGGTTGAACATCGCCTCGCAGATGCTGTCCGCGTAAGCCTCGCAGCGGGCGACGAGATTGCCGGTATTGCGGTCCTCCCAGCGCCGGATCATCGCCTCGAGCAGCGCGTCGCGATCCCTGAAATGCCAGTAGAACCCGGTGCGGGTCAGGCCCAGCCGCTTGGCCAGCGGCATGATCTTCACCGCCTCGACCCCGCTTTCGGTCAGGACCTCATAGGCGGCGTCGAGCCAGACATCTTCGGTGGCGCGCTGTCGCGCCGGAGTCGATCCATCCATGGGGCCGGTGTTAGAAAAACTTGACAGGTATGTCAATTTGAATGACATGGTTGTCAGTTCACCGACTCGGGGAGGGGTTGACCATGGACGTGACCGCAGAGGCGCCGCGCCGGGCGCGCAAGGGCGGGCGTGGCGGCGGCAGTGCCGGGCCGCGCAGTTCCGAGCCGGGGCAGAACCCGCATCTGGAAGTGCCCTACATCACCCGCGGCATCCCGACCTATGACCTCTTGGGCGAGGACGCGCTGGAGCGGATCGAGGCCACCGCCGAGCGCATC
>JAGRMU010000045.1:3241-16058 GCA_020441165.1 Sedimentitalea sp. | reverse complement strand
TTCCGCGACGCCGGCGGCACGGTGACCGAGCTTGGGCCAGAGCGGTGGAACATCCGGTTCGAGCCGGGAATGATCCGCGAGATCCTCGGGACCGCCCCGGCGCGGTTCACCCAGCACGCCCGCAACCCGGCCCGGAATGTCGAGATCGGCGGCGATGCGGTGGTCTTCGCGCCCTCCTACGGCTCGCCCTTCGTGATGGATCTGGACCGCGGCCGCCGCTACGGCACCATCGAGGATTTCCGCAACTTCATTTGCCTCGGCCAGTCCTCGCCCTGGCTGCACCATTCCGGCGGGACCATCTGCGAGCCCACCGACATCGCGGTGAACAAGCGCCACCTCGACATGGTCTATTCCCATATCAAGTATTCCGACCGCGCCTTCCTGGGCTCGATCACCGCGCCCGAGCGGGCGGAAGATTCCATCGAGATGGTGCGCATCCTCTTCGGCGCCGATTTCGTCGATTCGCATTGCGTGATCATGGGCAATTTCAACACCACCTCGCCGCTGGTCATTGACGGCGTCACCAGCCGCGGCATCCGCGCCTATGCCGGGGCGGGCCAGGGCTCGATCCACCTGCCCTTCCTGCTGGGCGGGGCGGTGTCGCCGCTGACCGTGGCGGGTTCGGTCGCCCAGTGCCTGGCGGAATCGATGACCTCCTGCGCGCTGACACAGCTGGTGCGCCCCGGCGCCCCGGCGATCCTGGCGAGCTTTCTCAGCTCGATGTCGCTGCGCTCGGGCTCGCCCACCTTCGGCACGCCGGAACCGGCGCTCGGCTCGCTGGTGATGGGCCAGCTGGCGCGGCGGCTGAACATGCCGCTGCGCTGCGCGGGCAACTTCTCGACCTCGAAACTGCCCGACGCGCAGGCCATGCAGCAGAGCATGATGTCGATGCTGTCGGCGGTGCAATGCGGTGCCAATTACGTGCTGCATTCGGCGGGCTTCCTCGACGGTCTGCTCAGCATGTCCTACGAGAAGTTCGTGATGGACACCGACCTTTGCGGGATGCTGCACGCCTATCTGCGCGGGGTGACGGTGGACGAGGACACCCTGGGCTTCGAGGCGCTGGCCGAGGGCGGGCCGGGCGAGCATCTCTTCGGCACCGCCCATACCCTGCGCCACTACAAGACCGCCTTCTACGATTCGGCGCTGGACGACAACCAGCCCTGGGAGACCTGGGACGAGCAGGGCGGGATCGACATGGCGACACGCGCCAATGCCCGCTGGAAGAGCCAGCTCGCGGCCTACGAGGCGCCGCCGCTCGACGACGGGATCGACGGCGCGCTGCTGGAGTTCATCGAGCGGCGCAAGGCCGAGATGCCCGATGCCTGGTACTGAGGGAAACGAGATGTCCAAGGATCCTTTGCTGCAACCCTTTCAGCTGAAACACCTCACGCTGAAGAACCGGATCATGACCACCAGTCACGAGCCGGCCTATCCCGAGGACGGGATGCCCAAGGACCGCTATCGCGCCTATCACGAGGAGCGCGCAAAGGCCGGGGTGGCGCTGGCGATGACCGCGGGCTCGGCGGCGGTGTCGCGCGACAGCCCGCCGGTCTTCAACAACGTGCTGGCCTACAAGGACGAGGTGGTGCCCTGGATCCGCAACCTCACGGACGCCTGCCACGATCATGGCTGCGCGGTGATGATCCAGCTCACCCATCTGGGCCGGCGCACCACCTGGAACAAGGGCGACTGGCTGCCCTCGGTCTCGTCCTCGCGGCATCGCGAGCCGGCCCACCACGCCTTTCCCAAGCTGATCGAGGACTGGGACATCGAGCGGATCATCTCGGATTTCGCCGATGCCGCCGCGCGGATGCAGGCCGGCGGCATGGACGGGATCGAGTTGCAGGTCTATGGCCATCTGCTCGACCAGTTCTGGTCGCCCCTGACCAACGACCTGACCGGCCCCTACGGCGCCGACACGCTGGAGAACCGGCTGCGCTTTCCGATGGACGTGCTGGCGGCGGTGCGCAAGCGGGTCGGCCCCGAGTTCATCGTCGGCTTCCGTTATACGGCGGACGAGGCGCAGAAGGGCGGCATCACCCCCGAGGAAGGCATCGAGATCTCGAAACGGCTGGTGGCGACCGGACAGCTGGACTTCCTGAACGTGATCCGCGGGCGCATCCACACCGATCCGGCGATGACCGACGTGATCCCGGTGCAGGGCATGAAAAGCGCGCCGCATCTGGATTTCGCCGGCGCCGTCCGCAAGGCCACCGGTATGCCCACCTTCCACGCCGCGCGCATCCCCGATGTGGCCACGGCCCGCCACGCCATCGCGTCGGGTTTGCTCGACATGGTCGGCATGACCCGCGCACACATGGCCGATCCGCATATCGTAAAGAAGATCATGGAAGGGCGCGAGCAGGATATCCGTCCCTGCGTCGGCGCCACCTATTGTCTCGACCGGATCTACCAGGCGGGCGACGCGCTCTGCATCCACAACCCGGCCACCGGGCGCGAGCTGACCATGCCCCACGCGATCCCACCCGCCGCCGAGAAGCGGAAGGTGGTGGTGATCGGCGCCGGACCCGGCGGGCTGGAAGCCGCTCGTGTCGCCGCCGAGCGCGGCCATGACGTGACCGTCTTCGAGGCCGCCGCCGATCCCGGCGGCCAGGTGCGGCTGACCGCGCAGAGCCCGCGCCGGCGCGAGATGATCGGCATCATCGACTGGCGCATGGCGCAATGCGCCGCCCGCGATGTCGAGTTCCGCTTCGGCACCTGGGCCGAGGCGGAGGACGTCACCGCGCTGAACCCGGACGTGGTGATCGTCGCCACAGGCGGCGTGCCGAACACCGCGCTTTACGAGACCAGGGGCGAGCAGGCCCATGTGGTAAGCGCCTGGGACATCATCTCGGGCGACGTGAAGCCGGCCGAGAGCGTGCTGATCTATGACGAGAGCGGCGATCATCCGGGCCTGCAGGCCGCCGAGATCGCCGCTGCCGCCGGATCGAAGGTCGAGGTGATGACCCCGGACCGGGTCTTCGCTCCCGACATCATGGCGATGAACCTGGTGCCCTACATGCGCAGCCTGCAGGACAAGGACGTGACCTTCACCGTCACCCGTCGGCTGCTGGGCGTGGCCCGCAACGGCAACAAGCTGACCGCCACCATCGGCACCGATTACAGCGATCACAGCCACGAGGCCGAGTATGACCAGGTGGTGGTCAACTACGGCACGCTGCCGCTCGACGATCTCTATTTCGATCTGAGGCCGCTCAGCCGGAACGGCGGCGCGGTGGATCAGGATGCGCTGATCGACGGCCGGCCGCAGAGCCTGGTGCGCAACCCGGAGGGAACCTTCCAGCTCTTTCGCATCGGCGACGCGGTCTCGGCCCGCAACACCCATGCGGCGATCTACGACGCGCTGCGGCTGGTCAAGGACCTTTGATGCGCAGCAGCCGGGCGATCCATGTGGTCTCGGTCCATGCCGAGGGCGAGGTCGGCGACGTGATCGTCGGCGGCGTCGCCCCGCCGCCCGGCGAAACGCTCTGGGAGCAGCGGGCGTGGATCGCCCGCGACGGCGCCTTGCGCGACTTCATGCTGAACGAGCCGCGCGGCGGCGTGTTCCGCCATGTCAACCTCCTGGTACCGCCGAAGACTGCCGGTGCCGATGCTGCGTTCCTCATCATGGAGCCGGAGGACACGCCGCCGATGTCGGGATCGAATGCGATCTGCTTGGCGACGGTGCTGCTCGAGACCGGGATCGTGCCGATGACCGAGCCGCAGACCCGGTTGATGCTGGAGGCGCCCGGCGGGCTGGTCGAGATCGTCGCCGATTGCGACGGCGGCAAGGCGCGGCGGATCACCCTGCGCAACCTGCCCTCCTTCGCGCAGCGCCTCGATGCGCCGCTGGAGGTGCCGGGGATTGGCACGCTCAGCGTCGATACCGCCTTCGGTGGCGACAGTTTCGTGATCGTCGATGCGCAGGCGCTGGGCTTCTCGGTGGCACCCGACGAGGCCGCCGACCTGGCGCGGATGGGCATGGCGATCACCGCCGCCGCCAACGACCAGCTCGGCTTCCGTCACCCGGTGCTGAGCGACTGGCGCCATATCAGTTTCTGTAACTTCGCCACCCCGGTTCAGGACGGGGAGGCACGCTCGGCGGTGGCGATCCGGCCCGGCAAGATCGACCGTTCGCCCACCGGCACCGGGGTCTCGGCCCGGATGGCGGTGCTGGCGGCGCGGGGGCAGATGTCCACCGGCGACCGGCTGGTGGTCCGCTCGATCATCGGCGGCGCCTTCACCGGACGCATCGCGGGCGAGACCGATCTGGCCGGCACCGCCGCGATCCTGCCCGAGATATCGGGGCGCGCCTGGATCACCGGCATCCACCAGCACCTGCTCGATCCGGACGATCCCTGGCCCGGCGGGTATCGGCTGAGCGACACATGGGGGGCGACATGAGGCTGGGATTTCTGGGCACCGGCACCATCGCCACGGCGGTGGTTGAAGGCATCGCGGGCGACGGGCACGAGATCACCGTGTCGGAGCGCAGCGCACAGAAGGCCGCCGCCCTCGCCGCGGCCCATGCGAATGTGACCATCGCGGCCAACCAGCAGGTGATCGACGTCAGCGAGGTGATCTTCCTGGGGCTGATGGCCGAGGTCGCGGACGAGATCCTCGCCCCGCTGCAGTTCCGGCCCGGTCAGAAGGTGATCTCCTTCATGGCCGGGGCCTCGCTCGACAGGGTGGCCGAACGGGTCGCGCCGGCCGAGGCCGCCGCGATCATGCTGCCCTTCCCGGGCATCGCGCGGGGCGGCTCGCCGATCCTCGCGCTCGGAGATGCGGGCCTGGTCGGCGATCTTTTCGGCGCGCGCAATGCGGTCTTCGCGCTGCGCGACGCGGCCGAGCTCGAGGCCTATCTCTGCGCCCAGGCGGTGCTGTCGCCCGCCGTCGCGCTGGTCGCCGAGGCGTCGCGCTGGCTGGGCGCGCGCGTCGCGGATCCGGGCCAGGGCGAGACCTTCCTGCGCCAGCTGGTCGGCTCGAGCCTTCTGGACAGCCCCTGCGCACCGCTGCTGGCGGCGCTGGACACGTCGGGCGGGTTCAACCAGCGCCTGCGCGCCCACATGGAGGCGGCCGGAACGGGCGCCACCCTTTCGGCGGGGCTGGACCGGCTGGAGACCGGGAAATGAGCTTTTCCCATGTCTTCAAGCCCTTGCAGCTGCGACACAAGATCCTGAAGAACCGCGTGGTCTTCGGCGCCCATACCACCAACATGGCCGAGGACGGGTTGCCCGGCGACCGCCACCTCGCCTACTACCGCGAGCGTGCGATGGGCGGGGCGGCGATGATCGTGGTCGAGCCGATGCCGGTGCACGCCGCCGCGGTGCTGACCCGCGGCAATTTCCGGCACGGCAGCGACGCGGTGATCCCGCATTTCCGTCGCCTCACCGAGGCCTGCAAGGCCCATGGCACGGTGATGATCCAGCAGCTCTATCACGTTGGCGCCCATGGCGACTGGGACAACAGCTGGCACGCCAACTGGTCGCCCTCGGGCGGACCCAGCTATCACGACCATGACGGCAGCCACGCGATGACCGTGGCCGAGATCGAGGAGACCATCGAGGGCTTCGTGCAGGCCGCCCGGCGCTGCCAGCAGGCCGGGTTCGACGGGGTCGAGGTCTGGGCCGCCTATCACTGTTTGCTCGACCAGTTCTGGACGCCGTTCTCGAACCGGCGCGACGACGACTGGGGCGGCAGCCTGGAGAACCGCACGCGCCTCTCGCGCGAGATCCTGCGCCGGATCCGCGCCGCCTGCGGCGACGATTTCATCCTCGGGCTGTCGGTGAACGACGAGCCGGACGTCGCCGCCGCGCTGAGCGCCGAGGACACCGCCGAGATCGTGGCGCTGCACGATGCCGAAGGGTTGATGGACTATGTGACTTGCGGGTCGGGCAGCTATTTCGATTTCTACAAGATCATTCCCAGTTTCCAGTATGGCGAGAAGCTGGGGGTCGATCTGGCCGCCCGGCTGAAGCGCGTCCTGCGTCACGCCCGGGTCATCGCCGAGAGCCAGATCCGCACCCCCGAGAATGCCGACTCGGTGCTCGGCGCGGGCGATGCGGACCTGGTCTCGATCGTGCGCGGCCAGATCGCCGATCCGCATCTGGTCGCCAAGGCCGAGGCTGGGCGCGCGGAGGACATTCGCGGATGCCTTTCCTGCAACCAGCAATGCTGGGGACGGCGCGGGCGCGACTACTGGATTTCCTGCCTGATCAACCCCTCGGTGGGCCATGAACACGACTGGGGCGGGGACCGGTTCTCGCCCGCCGCGGACCCGAAGCGCGTGCTGGTCGTCGGTGCCGGCCCGGCCGGCCTCGAAGCGGCGCGGGTGGCGGCCGAGCGCGGGCATCGGGTCGTGCTGGCCGAGGCCACGCCCGATCTCGGCGGTCAGTTCCGCCTCGCGGGCCTGCAACCCCGGCGCGGCCAGATCGGCGATCTGATCGCCTGGTACGGGCGCCAGCTGGACCGGCTTGGCGTCGAGCTGCGGTTCAATACCTTCGTGGAGGCCGAGGCCGTCGAGGGGATGGGCGCCGACCGGGTCGTGGTCGCCACCGGCGCGCTGCCCGCCGGCACCGGGTTCCAGAAGGCGCTGCCCCATGTCGAGACCCTGCCGGGGCTGGATCTGGGCGGCGTCTGGTCGGTCGAGGACGTGATGGGACGGGCGGCGCGGCTCGGGCGCGACGTGGTCGTGCTGGACGAGGCGGGCGGCTGGCGCGGCATCGGCACCGCCTGGAAACTGGCGGAGACCGGGCACCGGGTCACCATCGTCACCCCCGAGGGCGCGGTTGCCGCCGACCTGCGGCGCTCGGCGACGGACCTGCCGGCGCGGCGCAGCCTGGCGCGGCTTGGCGTGCGCTTTGTCACCGACAGCAGCATCGCGCGCTGGACCGGGGCGGGGGCCGAGGTGGTCTCGCATCTGACCGGCAAGGTCGAGCTCGTCGCGGCCGATGCGCTGGTCCTGGCAACCGGCACTCTGGCGAATGCAGAGCTGGCCCTTGCGCTACAGGCGCGGGGCGATGATCCGGTCCTGATCGGCGACGCCCTGGCGCCGCGCAATGCTGCCGCCGCGATCCACGAGGGCCGCAAACGCGCGCTCCAGCTCTGAGGCGCACGCTTCGATGGCGTACAAGTCTTTCGCTCTCGTATACCCGGATCGCAGCCGCTCTTGATCAGGGCATGATCCTCCGTGCCCTGATCTTGGAGGGTATTCCCGAACCGATCTCGGTCTATCCGCCCTTGGTGCGCCGCAGGATCAGCGACAGTCGGTCGAAACTGTTGCGCACCCCTTCGCCGTCGGGCTTGGCGAAGAACCCGTCCAGCTCCGGCCAGACCCGGACCGCCTGGTCGAGCACCGGGTCGGTGCCCTCGGCATAGAGACCGGCCTTGATCATCACCTCGGACTGCTCATAGGCGCCCAGCAGGCGGCGGGTCTGGGCGATGATCTCGTTCTCCGCCGGGGTGGCGGCCTCGGGCAGGCTACGCGAGACCGACCGGCCGACATCGATCGCCGGGAACCGGCCGCGTTCGGCGATGTCGCGGCTGAGCACGACATGCCCGTCGAGCACGCCGCGCAGGATGTCTGCGATCGGCTCGTCCATGTCGGACCCGGCGACGAGGACGCTGAACACGGCGGTGATGTGGCCCTGCCCCTCCAGCCCCGGCCCGGCCCGCTCGCAGAGCCCGGTGACCAGCGGCGTCACCGAGGGCGGATAGCCGCGCAGCGCCGGCGCCTCGCCGGCGGCGACCGAGATCTCGCGATGCGCCTCGGCGAAGCGGGTGACCGAATCGGCCAGGAAGAGGACGTTGCGGCCGGCATCGCGGAAATGCTCGGCGACGGTCATCGCCGCCCAGGCGCAGCGGCGCCGGGTCAGCGCCGACTGGTCCGAGGTCGCGGCGACCACAACGGTGCGCTTCATGCCCTCCGGCCCCATCACCTTCTGGACGAAATCGTTGACCTCGCGCCCGCGCTCGCCGATCAGCGCGATCACCACGATGTCGGTCTGCATGCCGCGGGCCAGCGCCGCCAGCAGCCGCGACTTGCCGACGCCCGAGCCGGCGAAAAGGCCGATCCGCTGACCCTCGACGATGGGCAGCATGGTGTTGAACACCGACAGGCCGGTGGCCAGCCGCGCGCCCAGTGGCCGTCGCTCGGCGGCGCGTGGTGGGGGCGCCATCAGATCGCGCGCCGCGCTGCCCTGCGGCAGCGGCCGATTGTCGAGCGGCCTTCCATAGGGGTCGATGACCCGCCCGATCCAGCGCGGGCTGGGCGCGAAGGGCGGCACCGGCTCCAGCGTGACGCGATCGCCGATGGCCACCCCGTCCGGCGCGGTATCGGGCAGCATCCGCACCAGATCGCGGTCGATCTGCAGCACCTCGCCGGTCAGCGGCGCGCCGGGATCGCGGTGCAGCACCAGCTTGTCGCCGATCCGGGCCTGGCTGGCCAGCCCCGAGACTCGCACCACGTTGCCCTGCACCCCGGCGACACGGCCCATCGGTCGCACCAGCGGGATCGACTCGATCTGCTGTCTGAGTGTGTCCAGGTCCGTCTGCATCAGGCGCGGTCCCCCCTCGGGTTGCTGCAAACGGTTTCTAAACGAATCGGAGTTAAGCCTTGATTGAAATCGATCGAGGGAGAAGCCCCGATGTTCGCAGACTTGAACGTCTTTAAGGTGGCGTACGCCATGGCAACACATGCCGGCCAGCGCCAGGCGGTGGTGGCGATGAATGTCGCCAATGCCGATACGCCCGGCTACAAGGCACGCGATATCGCGCCCTTCGCCAGCGTCTACCAGGACAGCGCGGACGCGGCGGGGATGCGCGCCAGCCGCGGCGCGCATCTGAACGGTGCCGCCTACGCCGGCCATGCCGATATCCGCATCCTGCACGACCAGCCCGCCGACCCCAACCGCAACTCGGTCTCGGTCGAGGACGAGATGCTCAAGGCGGTCGACGTGATGCGCCAGCACGACCGCGCTCTGGCGATCTACAAATCCTCCCTCAACATCCTGCGCACCAGCCTCGGGCGCGCGTAAGGAGGGCCTGCGATGAACGAATTTTCCAACGCCCTGTCGGTCTCCTCGAGCGGGCTGAAGGCCCAGGCGACGCGGTTGCGGCACCTGTCCGAGAACATCTCGAACGTCGACACGCCCGGATACCGGCGCAAGTCGGTCCCGTTCGAGGCGGTGCATGACGGGCGCGGCGAGACCGAGCAGGTCAAGGCCGGACGCGTGCGCCTCGATCAGACCGAGCTCACGCGGATCTTCGATCCGGCGCATCCGCTCGCCGACGAGACCGGCCATTACGACGGCTCCAACGTCGATCTGATGATCGAGATCGCCGACGCGCGCGAGGCGCAGCGCAGCTATGAGGCCAACCTGAAAATGTTCGACCAGTCGCGGCAGATGTCGTCGGGGCTGATGGAGCTTCTCCGCAAGTAAGGAACATCCAGAATGGATATTCGCAGTCTTTCCGCCGCCCAGAACTACTCCATCGCCCGGCCGGCGACCCAGCCGGATCCGGAGCAGGCCGGCGCCGAGGCGGGACTGAAATCCGCCTTCCGCGATTTCGCCGCCACCGTCCAGAAGGGCGAGGATACCGCCATGGCGGCGATGATCGGCGATGCCGATCCGCATGCGCTGGTGCAGGCGCTGGCGCAGACCGAGCTGGCCGTCGAGACCGCGGTGACGGTGCGCAACAAGGTCGTCGAGGCCTATCAGGAAATCCTCAGGATGCCGGTCTGATCATGCTGAGCGAAGGCGTCTTCTACGACACGCTGCGGCAGGGGCTGTGGATCTCGGTCCTGGTATCGATGCCGATCCTGACCGTGGCCCTGGTCGCCGGCCTGGCCGTGGGCCTCTTCCAGGCCCTGACCTCGATCCAGGAGATGACCCTCACCTTCGTGCCCAAGCTGGCCGCGATCGTCATCGTCTTCTGGGTGTCGATGGGCTTCATGACCCAGACCCTGGTGGCGTTCTTCCAGGGCAACGTCATTCCCCTGATCGCCGGAGGTTCCTGATGGGCGCGAGCGATTATGTGACCCTGTCCCGCCAGTCGGGGCTGCTCAGCGAGATGCGCATCGTCGCCAACAACATCGCCAACGCGGCCACCACCGGCTATCGCCAGGAGGGGCTGGTCTTCTCGGAATTCGTCCGGGCGGCCGAGGGGCAGCCCTCGATCTCGATGACCCGGGCCCAGGTGCGCAACACCTCGATGGCCCAGGGCGCGATGAACCAGACCAACGGCCCCTACGATGTCGCCATCGAGGGGGACGGGTTCTTCATGGTCGAGACCCCCGACGGCGAGCGGCTGACCCGCGCCGGCAGCTTCACGCCGAACGCCGATGGCGACCTGGTGACCATGGATGGCTACCGGGTGCTCGATGCGGGCGGCGCCCCGGTCTTCGTGCCGGGCGGCACCACCGACATCAAGATCGCCAGGGACGGGACGATCAGCACCGGCGGCCGGGTGCTGGGCCAGATCGGCCTCTACCAGCCGCTGGATCCCACCGGCCTGGTGCGCGAGGACGGGGTGATGTTCCGCGCCGAGGCCGGCGCCGACCCGGTCACCGAGCCGAGCATGCTGCAGGGGTTCCTGGAAGGCTCCAACGTCGATCCGATCCTGCAGGTCGCGCGCATGGTCGATATCCAGCGCGGATACGAGCTGGGCCAGAGTTTCCTCGAAGCCGAGGATCAGCGCATCCGCAACGCGGTCAAGACGCTGATCCGGTAACCCGAAAAGGACGAGACACAAGATGCAAGCCCTCAAGATAGCCGCCACCGGGATGAGCGCCCAGCAGATGCGGGTCGAGACGATCTCGAACAACCTGGCGAACATGAGCACCACCGGTTACAACGCCCGGCGCGCCGAGTTCTCGGACCTGCACTATCAGCAGATCGCCCATGCCGGCACGGTGAGCGCCTCGGACGGAACGGTCCTGCCCACCGGCATCCAGCTTGGCCTCGGGGTGCGCCCCTCCTCGATCACCGTGCAACTCGAGCAGGGATCGCTCTCGGCCACCGGCAACGATCTCGATGTCGCGATCGAGGGCGCCGGTTACCTCGAGGTGACGCTGCCCTCGGGCGAATCCGCCTACACCCGCGACGGCAGCCTGAAGCGCTCGGCCGAGGGCGTCATCGTCACCTCGGACGGCTTTCCGGTCGCGCCCGAGATCGTCATCCCCTCGGACGCGAGCAGCATCTCGATCAACGGCGCCGGCGAGGTCTATGCCTATTTCGACGACACCTCGGAGGGTCAGCTCCTCGGCCAGTTCTCGATGGCCAGCTTCACCAACGCCAAGGGGCTCGAGGCGCTGGGCAGCAACCTCTTCAAGGAGACCGAGGCCTCGGGTCCGGCACTGGTCTCGACCCCCGGCGAGGACGGTCTGGGCACCCTGCGCCAGGGCTATCTGGAAGACAGCTCGGTCGACGCGGTGCGCGAGGTGACCGAGCTGATCGAGGCCCAGCGCGGCTACGAGATGAACGCCAAGGTGATCTCGGCCGTCGACCAGATGATGAGCGCGACGACGCAGGTGCGGTGATGAAACGGATCGTGCTCGCACTCCTGCTCTTCGCCGCGCCCGCCGCCCTCGCGGACATCTTGGTGCCGGTACGCACCATCCGTGCCAAGGAGATCATCGCGCCCGAGGACCTGGCCTATCAGAGCACCGAGGCGCCGGGGGCGCTCAGCGAGCCGGACGAGATCGTCGGGCAGGAGGCGCGCGTCGCGCTCTACGCCGGGCGCCCGGTGCGCCCCACCGATATCGGCCCCCCCGCGCTGGTCGACCGCAACGACATCGTGCCGCTGATCTTCCAGCAGGGCGGGCTGCGGATCATCACCGAGGGCCGCTCGCTGGGCCGGGGCGCGGTCGGCGAGACCGTGCGCGCCATGAACATCTCCTCCCGCACCACCGTGACCGGCCGCATCCTGGCCGATGGATCAATCGAGGTTCAATGATGACGAGACCCACCTGCCTTCGCGTTCTGGCCTGGTCCGGGGTGATTCTCCTGGCCGCCTGCGGGCGTGCCGACCATTTCGGCAAGGCGCCGTCCTTCACCGCCAATACCCAGACGCCCGAGCACGTGGCGATGCTGTGGCCGGGGTTGCCGATGCAGACCGGGCCGCAACGGCAGGTGGATCAGGCGTCGCTCTGGACCGGCGACAAGCAGTCGCTGCTGGGCGACCGGCGGGCGATGGCCAAGGGCGACATCCTGACGGTGGTGATCGAGATCGACGAGGAGGCCGAGATCTCGAACGACACCCAGCGCTCGCGCTCGGGTTCCGAAAGCATGGAGATACCGCAGCTCTTCGGCCTGCCGCAGCGCATCGACGAGCAGCTGCCCCCGGGCGCCTCGATGGCCGATGCCGTGGAGCTCGGCTCGAAGAGCCAGTCCGGAGGCAAGGGGTCGGTCAAGCGCAACGAGAAGCTGACCCTGCGGGTGGCGGTGACCATCGTCGACGTCCTGCCCAATGGCATCCTGGCGATCTCGGGCTCGCAGGAGCTGCGCGTCAACTTCGAGCTGCGCGAGCTTCTGGTGACCGGCTATGTGCGTCCCGAGGACATCACCCGGCAGAACGAGATCACCTATGACAAGATCGCCTCGGCGCGGGTCTCCTATGGCGGCCGCGGCCAGATCACCGACGTCCAGCAGCCGCGCTACGGCCAGCAGGCGCTCGACGTGATCCTGCCGTTCTGAGGCGCGCCGATGGGCAAGCTTCTGCCGCTGCTATTCCTGGCGATCGGCGCCGGGGCCGGCGTCGGGGCGGGGCTGTTCCTGGCGCCGTCCGGCGATGGCGCCGAGAAGGCGGGCGGTCA
>JAGRMU010000045.1:0-3193 GCA_020441165.1 Sedimentitalea sp. | reverse complement strand
CGGCACATGCCGCCGACGACGCCCATGCCGAAGACGGACATGGCGGGACGGGGTCGGATTTCGTCAAGCTGAACAACCAGTTCGTGGTGCCGGTGGTGCAGCAGGACCGGGTCGCTGCGCTGGTGGTCCTGTCGCTCAGCCTCGAGACCAGGGCGAACCTGCGCGAGGTGATCTTCCAGCGCGAGCCGAAGCTCCGCGATGCCTTCCTCGGGGTGCTCTTCGAGCATGCCAACATGGGCGGCTTCAACGGGTCTTTCACGAAATCCGACCGTCTCGATCTGCTGCGGACCGCGCTCCGCGAGGTGGCCCGGAAGGAATTCGGCGAGGATGTGGTGAATGTCCTGATCGAAAGCATCGCCCGGCAGGACACCCAAGGCTGAACGGCGGCGCTGGAAAGGGTGTGACGCGGCGACAGCGAGTCGGTCACACCTGCACGCTGTCTTGCCTTGGCGCCGTTCGGACCGGCGCGGCCCCACCGCCGCCACGGCCGCGATCAGTCGACGGCGCGGATCAGCTTGCGTTCCAGCACCCGCAGGACCGATTTCAGGTCATGGCCGCGCTTCAGGATCTGGCCGTCGATCCCGACCACCGCATACTGGCCCTGTCGGCCCCGCAGCCGGGGATGCTTCTCGATCCGGTAGAGCGGGTTTTCCGCCGTGCGCCGGAACACCGAGAACACCGCCCGGTCGCGCAGGCAGGAAATGCCATAGTCGCGCCACTCGCCCGCCGAGACCATGCGCCCGTAGATCGACAGGATGATCGACAGCTCCTTGCGGTTGAAGGCCACTTGAACCGGCGATGGCATCGCCTGAAACGGGCTGGGCGGTTGGATCGTCATGGCGCCAGAGTTGCGCCTTTCCTCGGGCAAATCAAGCCTTTCGCGCCTCTGCGCCGCGTCGGCGGCGGCGGGCTGCGGCATTCCGGCCGCCACGCGCCCGCGATCCGCCCGCGTGGCGGACACGCGCCGGGGCCGCAGAATGACGAATGGCGGTTCACTCGGGCCGGCTCTGCCGCTAGAAGGCCGGGGTCCCTTGCAGCCGGAGCCTTGGAATGCCCGTCCCGAAACCCGTCGTTCTGTGCATCCTGGATGGCTGGGGCCTGTCCGAGGACAGGGTCGCCAATGCACCGGTCCTGGCGCGAACCCCCAATTTCGATGCGCTGATGCAGACCTGCCCGCACGCGCGGCTGATCACCCACGGACCGGATGTGGGCCTGCCCAGCGGCCAGATGGGCAATTCCGAGGTCGGCCATACCAATATCGGCGCCGGCCGCGTGGTGGCGATGGATCTTGGCCAGATCGATCTGGCCATCGAGGAGGGCAGCTTCTTTCGCAACCCGGCGCTGCTGGACTTCATCGGCACGCTCAAGGCCAGCGGCGGCACCGCGCATCTGGTCGGCCTGGTCTCGGATGGCGGTGTGCACGGTCATATCGACCACGTCATCGCCGCCGCCAAGGCGCTG
This sequence comes from Sedimentitalea sp., assembly GCA_020441165.1. Classification (GTDB taxonomy): domain Bacteria; phylum Pseudomonadota; class Alphaproteobacteria; order Rhodobacterales; family Rhodobacteraceae; genus JAGRMU01. The sequence continues at coordinate 1,732 of JAGRMU010000045.1, read as the reverse complement.
TCGCAGGCCGGCGTTCCGACCGTGCTGCACATGCTGACCGACGGGCGCGACGTCGCACCGACATCGGCCTATGGCTACCTGAGCGATCTTGAAGAGAGGCTTCCGGACGGCGTGCGCATCGCGACCGTCATCGGCCGCTATTTCGCGATGGATCGCGACAACCGGTGGGACCGCGTGGCCGAGGCCCATGCGGCGCTGACCCACGCCGAGGGGCCCCGCGCGGCGAATGCCCATGCGGCGATCACCGCCGCCTACAATCGCAACGAGACCGACGAGTTCATCACGCCGACGGTAATCGGCGACTATGCCGGCATGTCCGATGGCGACGGGATCTTCTGCCTCAATTTCCGCGCCGACCGCGTCCGCGAGATCCTGGCGGCGCTCGGTGATCCAGAGTTCGACGCCTTCGACACCGGTCCGCGCCCGCACCTGGCGGCGCTGCTGGGGATGGTCGACTATTCCGACCGCCACGACCGCTACATGACCACCGCCTATCCCAAGCCCGAGATCGCCAATACGCTGGGTGCCTGGGTCGCGCGGCACGGGCTGCGGCAGTTCCGCCTGGCGGAGACCGAGAAATACCCGCATGTCACCTTCTTCCTGAACGGCGGCACCGAGGCTCCGGAGCCGGGCGAGGACCGCTACATGGCGAAATCGCCGGCCGTGGCGACCTATGACCTGCAGCCCGAGATGTCGGCCCCCGAGGTGACCGACCGCTTCGTCGCGGCGATCGAGGCGGGGTACGACCTGATCGTGACCAATTATGCCAACCCGGACATGGTCGGCCATACCGGCGATCGGGCGGCGGCGATCCGGGCCTGCGAGGCGGTGGACCAGGGGCTGGGCCGGGTGGTCGCGGCGCTGAGAAAGGCCGGCGGCGCGATGATCGTCACCGCCGATCACGGCAATTGCGAAACCATGGTCGATCCCGAGACCGGCGGGCCGCACACCGCCCATACCCGCAATCCGGTGCCGGTGATCCTGGTCGGCGGACCCGAGGGGGCGCGGCTGCGCGACGGACGGCTCAGCGATCTCGCCCCGACCCTCCTTGTGCTGATGGGCCTGCCGCAGCCGCCCGAGATGACCGGGCAAAGCCTGCTGGCCTGAGCCGGGACAGGCGGTTCGGGGCTTGGCCCCCACGGATAGGCAGGGCGCCTTCGAGATCTGTCGAACCATGGAACCCAAGGCCGCCAGCCCCAGTCGGGTGATTCTCGACGTGTTTGCCTTGCCTTGGGTTGGTGGCGCTTCCACGCACGGCCTGTGCCCCGCGGGCCCTGCCGCCACCCGCATTGCGGGCGGCGCGCCCTTGAAATCGGGGCGTTTCTGTCACTAAGCGGTGATGGCACTGGAACTGCGCGTCCAGACGCGCTTTATGGGGGTCAGAGAGGGCGGCAGCCCTGCGGACCCCGGAAACGCGGCCCCTGACCGACAAGGATGGACAGATCGACATGAAGAAACTTGCGATGGCCGCACTGGGCGGCACTCTTGCAGGCATCATCGCCACCAGCCAGATCGCCGGCCCGCTGCTGGCAGGCGAAGACGCGAACAGCGCCAGCGTCTACGAGCAACTCGACCTCTTCGGGGACATCTTCGAAAGGATCCGGGCGCAATATGTCGAGCAGGTGGACGAATCCGAGCTGATCGAGGCGGCGATCGACGGGATGCTGACCTCGCTCGATCCGCATTCCAGCTATCTGTCACCCCATGATGCCGAGGCGATGCGGGTGCAGAC
>JAGRMU010000044.1 GCA_020441165.1 Sedimentitalea sp. | reverse complement strand
CGGTAAACCCGGGGCGCTTCAGTTTGCGAACCGCAACATCAATCAATTGTCCGGCGGTCAGAAACAGCGCGTGGCCTTGGCCCGCGCCTTGGTGACTGAGCCAAAGATCCTGCTGTTGGACGAACCGCTCTCGGCGCTTGATGCGCATCTCAAGGTGCGGATGCAATCGGTCTTGTCGAATCTGCAAAAGGATTTGGGGATCACGTTTGTTTATGTGACCCACTCCATGTCCGAAGCGTTTTCCATGGCCGATCGCGTGGTCATCATGAGCCGCGGCCAGATCGAACAGATCGGCACGCCCGAGGAGATCTACCGCGAGCCATACAATCGATTTGTTGCCGAGTTTCTGGGATCGGCCAACATCTTTGACGGTGTGGTTCAAGGCCCCGCCGGTGCAGATGGCTGGCAGGTCACCTTTGAAGGCGGTGAAACCATTCTGCCCAGAAGCGAGCTGGAAAATGCGACGCAGGGACAATCGGTTACCTTCATCGTCAGCGCCGAGAACATGCAATTGAGTCTGCCCGGAAGCGGTCAGACTGGAATCGAAGCCAGCGTTGCCGGCGAGGAATTCATTGGCGGCACCGCGATGGTCTTTCTCGAGACCGCGGCAGGGCAAGAGCTCAAGGTCCAGAAAAGTCACGACGAGTTGTCGCCGCTCAACCTGCAAGCCGGCTCGAAGGCTGTTGTTCATTGGGCGCCGGAGAACTGTCACGTTCTTCCTGGTGAGAACAAATAACCTGACTGCAATCTGCACGCGCGAGCGTTCGAGACACTCGCCATCAAATCAACCCACGGGGGGGAGTTTTCCATGCTTATCCGATCAGGAGTATTCAAGGGGGTCAACCCTTATTCATCCTTGATTTCGGCAGGCGTCATACTGCTTTTTGTATTTCTGGTGCTCGCCTTTCCGACCAGTTCTGCAGAGCAGATTGATTTCGCCAGAACATTCGTCACTTTCTTCTTTGGATGGTGGTATGTGGTTCTGTCTGGCGTCTTCCTTGTCTTCTTGATCGCGATTGCCGCCAGCAAATACGGCTCTATCCGGCTGGGAGAAGATGATGAGCGACCCAAATACAGCTATTTCACCTGGTTTGCCATGCTCTACGCGGCGGGACAGGGAATTGGCATTATCTTCTGGTCGATCGCCGAGCCGGTCTTCCATTATTCCGGTGGTACGCCGTTCGGTGACGAAAAGGGGACCGAAGCTGCGGCGGATATGGCTCTTCAGGTCACTTTCTTCCATTGGGGTCTCAATGCTTGGGCAATCTATTGCATTGTCGCGCTGGCCCTCTGTCTTGTCAGCTACCGACTGAAAAAGCCGTTGGGCATCCGCTACACGCTCTACCCGCTTTTCGGAGATCGTGTCGAAGGTCCACTTGGAGTCCTGATCGACGTGATCGCGGTGTTTGCGACCATTTTCGGCATCGCGACGTCCCTGGGTCTGGGCGTGACGCAGATCAACGCGGGTCTCAACCACATGTGGGATGTCCCGATCTCGAGCGCGGTCCAGCTCGTCTTGATCGCCGTGATCACGGCCGTCGCCCTCTGCTCGGTCCTTTCGGGTCTCGACCGCGGCATCAAATGGCTGTCGCAGATCAACATGTGGTTGACGATCGTCTTGCTGGTCTTCTTTTTCGCCTGGGGTCCGACGCGCTATCTGCTTGTCAGTCTGGGCGATGCCACGCTCTCCTATGTGATGAAGCTGTTCACGTTCAACGTCTATGTCGAAAGCATCCCCGCCGAAGCCTCCAGGTGGAGCGACATGTGGCAGGGCTGGTGGACGACCTTCTACTGGGGGTGGTGGATTTCCTGGGCGCCCTTCGTCGGCGTGTTCGTGGCGCGCGTTTCGCGGGGCAGGACGGTTCGTGAATTCATCATCGGCGTCGTCGGGGTCTCCTCGCTCCTGTCCTTCGTCTGGATCGTGGCCTATGGCGGCACTGCGCTTTGGGCCGAACTCTTCGGGCCCGGCGGTGTGTCCGAGGCGGTGAGCGCGAACGTTTCCATGGCGCTCTTTGCAACCTTCGAGGCCATGGAGGTCGGTGCCATAGGCGTCGTGGCCGGTGTTATCGGCACGATCCTGGTGACAACCTATTTCGTCACCTCCTCGGACTCGGGCACGTTGGTCGTGGCCACCATTCTCAGTGAGGGCAACGAGCACCCGATGTATCGCCATCGCTTGATCTGGGGCAGTTTCGAGGGTGTCGTGGCGGCGGTTCTCCTGGTCGCAGGCGGAAGTGCGGCGCTCAGCACATTGCAGACGGCGGCCATCATCGCGGCGCTGCCGTTCTCGGTGATCATGGTGCTGATGTGCTACTCGATTTTCCGCTGCCTCGCGCTTGAGCACAACAAGTCGAACGTCGCCGGGGTGAAAAAGACGGTTTGAGCCCGGGGCCATGGGCGGGTGCATCAGCGCCCGCCCGGCTCTGTCCCCTGCATGCGGTCAGATTTCGAAACCTGCAGGCGCCGGGCAACGGTCCGCGAACAGGCGAATCTCGCCTGAAAATCGCAGGATCCTGCTGAGCTGCCGCGGGTTGCTTGTTTGCGGACCCGCCGGCGGCGAGGCCTCCAGATTGCGAAGCGCGTTGCGCCGGGATCAGGGCTCGGGAGGTCGCGCATCTCTCGGATGCCGCAAGGCAAAATTGGCCGGAGGGGTCAGCGGAATGCGGCCTCGGCCGTCATCTGCGACAGGCGGAGGGCATTGCCGCCCAGTGCGCGGAAGGCGCGCTGGCGGCAGGTCAGGACGATGATCTGCAGATCGCCCGCCTGCCGGTGCAGGGCGTCGAACATGCGTTCGATCCGGTCGTCGTCGGTGTAGACCAGCGCGTCATCCAGGATCACCGGCGCGATCCGGCCCGATGCGGCCAGCATCCGGGCGAAGGCCAGACGGACCAGCAGCGCGATCTGTTCCTGCGTGCCCCCCGAAAGGATGTCGATCGGTTCTTCCTGTCCGTTGCGGATCAGCGCGTCCGGCAGGAGCGATTCCTCCCCCCAGGTCAGCTCGGCCTCCGGCCAGAGCAGGTGGAGAAGCGGCTTCAGCTCTCTGGCGATGGGCGTGAAATAGCGTTCGCGCGCCTCGTTGCGGGCCGTCTCCAGCGCCTTTTCCAACCGAATCAGGACCGCAACTTCATGCTCCATGCGCGCCAGATCGATGCGGGCCGCCTCCAGCTCCTGCCCGGTTTCGACCAGGCGTTCCTCAACCGCATCGCCGGAGGACCGGCTGATGCGCTCGTCCAGACGGGCGAGGAGGGGCTTCAGGCGGGCGATCTCGTCCCGCGCCTGCCGCTCGACCGACTCGGCGCGTGTCAGGGCAGCCCGGGTGCTGGCCAGATCCGGCGCGTTGCGTGCCATTTCTGCCTGGATCGCCCTGGCCTCCTCATAAGCCCCGGATGCCGTCCCGGCCTCGTCGGCGAGGGCGTCTTCCGAGACCGAGCCGAACTTCGCCAGCATCTCGTCCGCGCGCTTCAGCCGGTCGCGGAGCGATACGAGGGTCGCGTCCGACCGGGTGGCTGCGTTGCGTGCGTCCGCCAGCTGCTCCGATGCCGTTTCGCGGGCGGCGCGGGCCTCGTCATGCGCTGCTCGCGCAATGTCGAGTGCGGCTTCAGCCTCGTCCGGATCCGGGGCTTCGGCCGCCTCGTCCAATTGCGGGATTTCGGCGAGCGCCTCGCGTAACCGGTCGATCCCGTCCGGTGCAAGGCTGGCCAGTACCGCCCTGGCCTCGCCATGTTGACGCGTCGCTTCCGCACGGCCCGAGGCGCTTGCGCGGGCCATGTCGAGATTCTCGGCGCCCACATCTGACAGTGCGCCGGAGAGCTTCCGCGCGGCGGCCTCGACCGAGTCGTCGTCATGGCTGGCCTCGCCGGGGCGCACCTCCAGCTCGCCGACGCCGTCGATGGTCAGGCGCATGGCGCGGGGCATGGGAAGGGGATGCCCGTCCGACAGGACAGTGTCCCCCGCGCGGATCGCGCCGTCCCGGCCAAGGGCATAGTGGGCGACGACCTGCGTTGCCGTGGCGTTGCGGGCGACGATGGCCGTCGCATGGGCGGCGGCGAGCGCCTCGATCCGGCGCAGTGCTTCGGCATCCGGGCCGGACCGGGCGGCAACCGCGGCCGTCTCCATCGCGCTGCGTGCTTGCTCGGCCCTGGCAATGCGGTCCCCCAGCTCGCGCCGCCGGTCGGCACCATCCTTTGCGGCCTGCGCGCGTTGGGCAAGGCTCTTGGCGAGCTCTGCCGCTTTCAGCGTCTCCTGCGCCCCCGCGAATGCGCGCTCGGCGGCATCGCGGCGATCGCGCTGCCTTTCCAGAACAGCCTGATTTGCCCTCGCTTCGGCGTCTGCCTCGTCGACCCGTTTCGCCGCCTCTGTCTGCTCGGCCAGCGATTCACGGAATGTGTCGAGACGGGATCGGACGCTCTGCAACATAAGTCGCGCCATCTCGAGCTTGCGCGTCTCGGACTCGACCGCCTCGGCATGACGTTCGGCGGCCGCATGGGCGCTGCGGGCGGTCTCGAGCTTCACGCGCCGCGCCTCGAGCGCGTCCGGGGCCTCCCAGTCGCTCAGGTCCCGGCGAGCGCGCTTGCGCTCATCCAGGGCTTCGTGCAGATCCCGTGCCGTCGCGGCAAGCGCGTCGCGGCTGGCGATCAGCTCTTCGACCCGCTGCTGCGCCGCGTGCCAAGGGCCGCCCTTGCGTGGGTTCCGGTTCTTGCCTGTGGCATGGGTTTCGAGCTCTTCACGGCACCGCGCCAGGGCCATGTCCATGCGGCGCCCGCCGGTCAACGCCTCGACTTCCGCGCCGACCGAGGTCATCAGGTCGCGCCGGGCCTCCAGCGCGGTGTCCTGCTCCTTCTTCGTGCCGCCGGTCAGGTCGGTCATGCCCTGGCGCACCCAGATCAGGCCTGACGGGCCGCCTGCGTCGCCGCCCAGCAGAGCGGCGATCCACGCTTCGGCCTCGTTCGACTGCGCGATCAGCCTGCCGTCCCGATGGACCGTGGCGGCGGGCTTCTGAAGCCAGCGCTTGGCGAGGGTGAAACGGCCCTCGCCGGTCTCGATCTCGATCGTCACCTCGGGGGCGCCGCCGGCATGCGGGCGCAGGGACGAGACCTCCTTGTCGCGCGAGCCATGGGGCTTGAAGAACAGCGCCTGGATCGCGTCGAAGAGGGTGGACTTGCCGTGTTCGTTGGGTTCGCAGAGCACGTTGAGCCTGTCCCCGATGCCCTCGACCCGCGCCGGCGCGGTGAAACGGCGCACATTGTCCAGCGTGATGCTGCGGATCCTCATTTCGCAGCCTCGCGGACATAGGCATAGAGCCGGGCGAGCGCATCCGCCGCCACCTCGCGGTCCTGCTGCGAGAGCGTCACCGACTCGGCGTCCTCGATCAGCCCGTTCGCGGCAAGCCGCAGCGCTCCGCCCCGGTCGATCTCGTCGATATCGGCGGCCTCGTACTGCGTGCCGAGCCTGTCGGTCTTCAGCTCGAAATGCGCGAAATCGGGGGCACAGCGCTCGGCCGCGCGTTTCAGATCCACGTGATCGGGCAGGCCGGCCCAGCCGGTGGCCAGCACCCGCAGCAGCACGTCGCGACGGCCCGACGCGGGCAGGATCGCGTCCAGCGCCGCGGCGGCGTCCTGGCGGGGATGGAGCGGCAACTCGGTCTGCGACCACAGGAAGGCGCCGGTCTCGACCTCCTCGACCCGCGGTGTCGCGCCGGGGCCGTCGATGGCGACGCTCAGGCAGACGCCGCGGCGGCCATGCTTGAAGCGGTCCTGCTCGGGGCTGCCGGAATACTGGACGCGATCGGACACCGTCATCCGCCCGTGCCAGTCGCCGAGGGCAAGATAGTCCAGCCGGGCGGTCCGGTCCCGGTCCGGTGCGATCGCCGCGCCGGCTTCGGTGAAATCGGTGACACCGCCATGGGCCAGGCCGATGCGCATCTTTCCCTCGTCGCTGGCCATCGTCACCAGTGGTTCCGACGGATCGCTGGCGCCCGCGCGAAAGGCGACGGGGCAGGGCAGGAGGGTCGCCGCATCGCCCAGGTCATGCGGCTGCGCATCGGTCAGGGCCACCACGTTCACCGGGGCGTCGCGGCGGATGATCTCCCAGAGCGGCTCGGCATCGCGCAGGTTGTCGTGGTTGCCGGGCAGCAGCCACCAGGTGAGCGCGGGCGCCTCTGCCATCGCGGTGAGCGCCTGGCGCAGGACCGGGGGCGAGGGTGTGGCGGTGTCGAACGTGTCGCCCGCCAGCAGGACATGCGCCGCGCCGCACGCGTGCGCGGCCTGCGCCAGGCGGCCGATCGCGCCTTGCCGCGCCTCCATCAGCCGGCCGCGGATGTTGCCGTCGGGGGGCTGCGGGATGTTGGCGAATTTCCGGCCGATATGCAGGTCGGATGTGTGGACAAAGCGAAATGCCATGGCAGTTGGCTCCTGAAGGGAGATTCGTCCGGGCCGTATCGGCCGGCGCGTCAAGGCGTAGCCCATGGGGGCGACAGATCGTGTCATGGGTGGCCGGCCGCGCATCCGGCGCGCAGGGCGCCGATGCTTGGCGGCCCGCATCAACGGCGGTCACGGCAGCGCCGGGAAATCCGGGCGCCGATGCCCGGCGATCATCTCGCGCAGGGCCGCGGGCGCCAGAACCTCCACCTGATCCCCCCACTGGTAGAGATACCAGGCCATTTCCATGAGGCCCGACGCGGAGAACCGCACGGTCAGGGTGCCATCGGCCTCGGCGGTCATCTCCTGGCCCGGGTGAAAGACGAATTGCCGCGCCGTGGGCGCCGCCGCGCTGGCAAAACGCCAGACCACCGGACCGAATTCGGCGTCGGAATGGAACGAACCGAAGGCCTGCGCCGCGAAGGTCTGCAGATCGAAATCGGGGGCCCGGGCGAAGCTGCGTCCGGTGATGCGCGCGTTCTCGATCCGGTCGAGGCGGAAACGACGCATCTGACCGTCGCCATCCGTGGGGCGCGCGACCAGATATCGGCGGATCCCCAGAAGCAGGCCGTGCGGCTCCACGCACCGTTCCCTGGCGCTTTCATCCAGCGCGCCCCGGTAGTCGAAGGTCAGCTCGAACGGGGCGCGCAGGGCTTCGGTGAGGGTGCCCAGCAGTGCCAGGTTCGGTGCGGCGCGCGGTCCCGGCCGCGATGCGAAGCCCTGCGCCTCGAGCAGGGCTTCGGCATCCGCCTCGGCGCGCCGCGCATGGCTTGCGGGCATTGCCGCCAGCATCCGGTCGCGCAGCGCGCGAAGGCGCTGCGCCTCGTCCGGCGCCGCGTCCCGGTCGGCGCGCCGGATCGCCATGTCGAGCGCCGCCAGCTCGCTGTCGCGAATGCCCTGCGCGAGGATCAGTCGCGGGTCATGATGCGGCATCTTCCAGCGGCGCCGCCGCTCAGCATCGTCGTATATCTCGACCTGCGGAAACGCCGCCTCGAAGGCGCGCATCATGCGTTGCGCCGTCCGATGCTCGCAGCCGAATTCCTGCGTGATGTCCTGCAATGCAATGCCGCCGAACCGGGACGTCGCCATATCGGCAACCCGCAGCAGGTCGGAGGCCTTCGCGTAGGACATCGGGGTTTCCCCGCAACAGGATGCCGATACCGGGTGTTCCGGAGGTGACAGGTTCTGCCATGCTTGCGCGGAATGCGGGCCCTGTCAACGAAACCCGGCCGGGACGCGATCGCGAGGATCGCGCGGGGCCAAGGCGGGCCCCCCGAGCAGATCTCGCCGACCGCGAGCCGAGTGCTGCCGGAGCAAGGCGGGCCTGGCATTCTGCCGGTCAGTCAGAAGGCTGGCCCGAAGCCGCACCCAGGTCTCGACCATCCGCCCAGGATCGGGTGGCGGCAAGGTTTGTCCCTGGGCTGATCGGGTGGCAGGGCGGAATTGGCGTCCGATGGTGTTTGACTTGCTTTTCATGGGCGCCATCTTTCGGGCGGATCGCCAGTCATGACTGAAAAGTCCCGGTGAGATCCAAACATCTCCTTGAAATCATCCTTGAAACTTCCCTATACCATCCATGTAGATGATAATCTGATTGAGGACGAACACCGTGAGCACTGTCACTCCCATTCG
>JAGRMU010000296.1 GCA_020441165.1 Sedimentitalea sp. | reverse complement strand
CTAGCCGAGACTTGACGCGATCTAGAAATTGACGGCGACGCCCGGCAGTTTCAGGGCCTTGAGCATGTCGCGCAGCTCCTGGCGCGCGGCGATGTTGGACAGGTTCAGCTGCTTGACGCCGACATCCTTGAGATCGAGCAGCGTCAGGCCGCGCGGGAACAGCTCGCGGAACACCACCCGTTCGCTGAAGCCGGGGGCGACGCGGAAGCCGATGCGCTCGGCCAGCATGTCGATGGCGCGCTGCATCTTCTCCTTGTTGACCATCCGCTGGGTGCCGACGCGGTTGCGCAACACCACCCAATCGATGGGCTTCAGCCCGGCCTGGGCGCGCAGTTGCCGGGCGCTCCAGACCATCTCGGAATAGACCGAAGGCCCGAGGATCTTCTCGCCGCTGCTGTCGATGTGGGCCAGCAGGTCGAAATCCACGAAACTGTCGTTCAGCGGCGTGATCAGCGTGTCGGCCAGCGAATGGGCCACCTGGCTGAGCCGCGTATGCGAGCCGGGGCAGTCGATGAGGATGAAATCGTGGTCCGGTTCCAGCGCCGCGACCGCTGCAGACAGGCGCCGGTCATAGATATTCTCGCCCTCCGCGAGGCCGGAGGCATCGATTTCGGGCAGATCGCCGCAGATCAGCCGCGGCAGGTGCAGATGCGAGCCGTTCAGGTAGTTGCGGCGATTCTCGACATAGCGGCCGAGCGAGCGCTGCCGCAGGTCCAGATCCAGCGTCGCCACCTTGTGGCCCAGCCGCGCCAGCGCGGTGGCCACATGCATGGAGACGGTGGATTTGCCTGCCCCGCCCTTTTCGTTGCCGACGACGATGATATGCGCCATGTCTGGTTTCCTTCGGTGCCGCGCTGCGGCGGATGTGGGTTTCGCGCGCAGCTATAGGATGCGGCGGCGGAGTTGAAAAGAATCCTGCGACGGTGATCGGGCGCGCGGCTGCGCCCGGGCGAGTGCTGGCACGGTTCGGCGCGGGGCGCACGGGAAATCCGGCGCAAGAGGCCCGAATGGCGCGGCAAGAGCGCGCCCCTTGCCAGCGCCGCAGGGTCGCCCCGCAAAGCGCGCCCGACGCATCACATGGGCGATCAGCGCGCCAATACGGGCGCAGATATCGGGAACGGCAAGAGCATGGCGCATGGCGGGCAGTCTGCTGGCGAGTCAGGGTTGCGCGCCGAGAGTGACTCGAAAACCTTGTCAATTCGTGACCGGGAACGAAAAACGCCGCCCCGGGGTCCGGAGCGGCGTCGAGATCCTGCGAAGGATGGGGCGATCAGAAGCCCAGGCCCTCGTATTTCTTCTTGAACTTCGAGACCCGGCCGCCGGTATCCATCAGGCGCGACGAGCCGCCGGTCCAGGCCGGATGCACGGTCGGGTCGATGTCCAGCGACAGCTGGTCGCCTTCCTTGCCCCAGGTCGATTTCATCTTGAGGATCGTGCCGTCGGTCATCTTGACGTCGATCATGTGATAGGAGGGGTGAATGTCTTTTTTCATCGCTCGGGTCCTTACGCCTCGGCGCCCGACTTGGGCTTGTA
>JAGRMU010000295.1:214-2640 GCA_020441165.1 Sedimentitalea sp. | reverse complement strand
TGCCCGGATACGCGCGCAAGCGGCACATGACACGGGCCTCGCTGTCATGAGCGCCCCGATCGGCGTCCCGCAGAGCAACAACGTGCCGCTGGGCATCGCGCTGATGATCGCGACGACGATGATCTTCTCGGTGCAGGACGGCATCTCGCGGCATCTTGCGGGCGAATACAACGTGCTGATGGTGGTGATGATCCGCTACTGGTTCTTCGCCGCCTTCGTGATTGCCCTGGCGGCGCGGCGGCGCGGCGGCCTGAGGGCTACCGCGCGCACCGGGCAATGGCCGCTGCAGGTGCTCCGCGGGGTGATCTGCGCCGCCGAGATCTGCGTGATGGTGCTGGCCTTCACCCTGCTGGGCCTGGTCGAGAGCCACGCGGTCTTCACCTGCTACCCGCTGCTGGTGGCGGCGCTGTCGGGCCCGATCCTGGGCGAGAGCGTCGGCTGGCGGCGCTGGACCGCGATCGGGGTGGGGTTCGTCGGCGTGCTGATCATCCTCAAGCCGGGGTTGGGCGTGTTCAACCCGGCTGCCGTGGTGCCGCTGACCGCGGCGCTGATGTTCGCGCTCTACGGCCTCTTGACCCGCTATGCCGGGCGCCGCGACGGGGCGATGACCAGCTTCTTCTGGACCGGGGTGGTCGGCGCGGTGATGATGACCCTGATCGGGCCGTGGTTCTGGGAGCCGATGACCGGCCCGGACTGGCTGTGGATGGGCACGCTCTGCATCACCGGGGCGCTGGGGCATTTCCTGCTGATCAAGTGCTATGACGTGGCCGAGGCCAGCGCGGTGCAGCCCTTCGCCTATTTCCAGCTGCCCTTCGCCGCGCTGCTGGGGATCACCGTCTTCGGCGAGACGGTGCAGACCAATGTCGCCATCGGTGCCGGGCTGATCGTCGCCGCCGGCCTTTTCACCCTATGGCGCGAACGCGCGCAGCGTCGCGCCTGACAGCTCCTTCGAGAAGGGTACCGGCAGCGCCGGCTTGCCCAGCCGGGCGCGATAGACCGGCAGGCTCTCGGTCACCCGCATCACATAGTTGCGGGTCTCGTCGAAGGGGATGAACTCGATCCAGTCGACGATGTCGACATCGTTGCCGCGCGGGTCGCCGAAGGTCTGCATCCAGCGGATCGGCCGGCCCGGCCCGGCGTTGTAGCCGGCGGCCATCATCACGACGTTGCCGTTGAACGTGCCGGCCAGACCGGCCAGGTAGCGCGCCCCGAGCGCGGCGTTGTAGCGCCAGTCCGAGAGCAGCCGGTCGGTGCTGTGCCCGGCGAGAACGCCCATGTCGCCGGCCACCGCGCGGGCGGTCTGCGGCATCACCTGCATCAGCCCCTGGGCACCGGCGCCGCTGACCACCTTGGGGTCGAACTCGCTTTCGCGCCGGGCGATGGCCAGGGTCATCTCGGGGGCCATGGGCAGGTTCAGCCGGCCGACCGGGTGGACCGGGTAATAGGCGGCGTGCAGCACCTTGCCGCTCTGGGCGGCGCGCTTGGCGATCATCACCGCAAGGTGCGGGCGGTCCATGGCGATCGCCATCTCGCCGAGCTGCGCGGCCTGGACCGGATCCAGCGACTCGACCAGGTGGGTGAGGAAGCGCTCGCCCACGTCCGCCTCGCCGGCGGCCAGCAGCAGCAGCCCGGCCTCGAGCACGCTGGAGTTCATGAACGCCGCCTCGCGCCAGGGCGGCAGATTCGGCGGCGCGGCCAGCTCGGGATCGAAGGGCCGGCCGATGCGCTCGGCGGCGAGCAAACCATAAAAGGACGACTGGTATTCCGCGCCCATTGCATAGGCGGCATGGGCGGCGTCGGCATTGCCGAGCGCGGCCTGGGCGCGCCCCATCCAGTAGCCCGAGCGGCCCTTGGAGATCGGCGAGTCGACGACGGCGTCGAAGCGCTGGAAATGCACCAGCGCGGTGGCCGGGTCGTTCAGCAGGCGCAGGGCGATGAAGCCGGCCAGCCATTCCAGCTCGGCATAGTCATAGCCGATGGCGGGGGTCGAGTGGTGCTGGGCGGCGATGCGGTAGGCCCGCTTGGGATTGCCCGCAATCATGTCCCGGCGCGCCAGGTCGATCCGCCGCCCGGCCCACTTGCCGGGCTCGCCAAGGGCCTCGGCGCTGGTGCTGCGCTCGAGCAGCAGGGCGACGGCGTCCTCGGTGCGGTCCTTGCGGCTGCGCCACACGAACCGGGCATGGGCGAGACCGGGGTCGTCCTGCAGCGCCGGCGGCACCGCCGCGATGCGGGTGTCGACGCCGGGGGCGAGATCCAGCAGCGCCATGCGCGCCTCGGCCAGGGCGCGCTGGCCCTCGTCCACCAGCGGCAGCATCTGGCGGGCACTGGCCATCTGGCCGTCCCAGAGCATCCGGTCCAGCCGCGCGGCATGGTGCGGGGCCAGCAATGCGCCGTGCGTCTTGAGATAGTCGGCCTGGATGCCGGCG
>JAGRMU010000295.1:0-189 GCA_020441165.1 Sedimentitalea sp. | reverse complement strand
GTTCGGCCTCGGCCTCGCCCTGCCGTCCCTTGCCGATCAGCGCGGCGGCATGGCTGAGCACGCCCTCGGGGGTCTGCGGCGGCTGGCCGTCATAGAAGGCAAGCACCGCCTCGGACCCGGCCCCCGCCACCGCCGCCTCGCTCTGCGCGCGCAGCCAGTCGAGCCCCGGCCAGTCCGGGCGGCGGGCCA
>JAGRMU010000294.1:188-1234 GCA_020441165.1 Sedimentitalea sp. | reverse complement strand
GGTGCGGATCGATTGCGACGGCGGGGCCTGGACGATCACCGGCACCGCCGACAAGGTGAACCTCGATCAGACGCTCTGGGCGGTGCTCTCCGAGCCGCGCGCCAAGGCCGAGATCACCCCGGCGCTGGTGCAGTTCGCGTTGCTGCCGGCGCTGGCCGCCGATGCGGGGCGCAAGGTCAGGGTCATTCACGACGGCGGACGGATCACCCTGCGCCTCTGAGCGCGTGTCGGTCACCCGCGCACGGCCCCGTCGCCGGTCACCAGATACTTGAAACTCGTCAACTGTGCCGCCCCCACCGGTCCGCGCGCATGAAGCTTGCCGGTGGCGATGCCGATCTCGGCGCCCATCCCGAACTCGCCACCATCGGCGAACTGGGTCGAGACGTTGTGCATCAGGATCGCGCTGTCGAGCCGTTCGAAGAACCGCTCGGCAGCAGCGGCATCCTCGGTCAGGATGCAATCGGTGTGGTTCGAGCCATGGGCCTGGATATGGGCGATAGCCGCGTCGAGATCGTCCACTGTCCGCGCCGCGATGATGCTGTCGAGGTATTCGACGCCCCAGTCCGCCGCACTCGCCGGCACCGTTCCCGGCAGCGCCAGGCCCTCGTCGGCGCGCACCTCGACGCCCGCGATCAGCAGCGCCTCGATCACCGCCCGGCCCACGCTCGCGGCCACGTCCCGATGCACCAGCAGGCATTCGGCGGCGCCGCAGATGCCGGTGCGCCTTGTCTTGGCGTTCAGCACCACGCGGACCGATTTCGCCAGGTCCGCGGCCTTGTCGATGTAGATGTGAACGATGCCTTCGAGATGGGCAAAGACTGGCACCCGCGCCTCGCGCTGAACGAGGCCCACCAGCCCCTTGCCCCCGCGCGGCACGATCACGTCGACATGCCGGGTCATGGTCAGAAGCTCAGACACCGCCGCCCGGTCGCGGGTCGGCACAAGCTGGATCGCGTCCTCGGGCAGGTTCGCGCCGCGCAGACCCTCGACCAGGCAGGCATGGATTGCGCGCGACGAATGGAAACTCTCCGAGCCGCCGCGCAGGA
>JAGRMU010000294.1:0-155 GCA_020441165.1 Sedimentitalea sp. | reverse complement strand
CGTTGGGCCGGCTCTCGTAGATCACGCCGATCACCCCCAGCGGCGTGCGCACCCGGCGGATGTGAAGGCCCGAGGCCATGTCCCATTCCGCCAACACCTCGCCGACCGGGTCGGGCTGTTCGGCAACGGTGCGCAGCCCGTCGACGATGCCCCGG
>JAGRMU010000293.1 GCA_020441165.1 Sedimentitalea sp. | reverse complement strand
AATCCGACAGCAGGAAGGGCACGATTTGCCCGGCGGCGATGGTCAGCACCTGGCGCGGCGGCGCGTCTGCCCCGATCAGGTCCAGCGCCCGGTCGGCCATGCGCCGGCATTCGGTGGTCGCCACCTCCATGAACAGCAGCCGTTTGTCGGGGAAATAATTGTAGAGCGTCGCCTTGGACACGCCGGCCGCGCGGGCGATGTCGTCGACGCTGGCCCCCTCGAACCCGTCCGCCAGGAACACCTCGCGCGCGCCCTCCAGAACCTGGTCGAACTTGCGCCCGGTGCGCAGGATGGCGGCGGCTGGCGGCATGGCGACTCCTCGGCGTCCTCGCTGGCCCAGTTAAACCGATGGGTTCAGTTTCGACAACATGAACCTGTTGCCGGGTTGTCTTTGCCGCCTTGCCGCATATTACTTGGCAGGGCCATCCAGGGCAGGAGACGACATGCGGTTTCTGGCGCAACGCAAACGCTTCCGGGATCTCTCCGAGCAGGAGATCCTGGCGCTGGCGATCTCGTCCGAGGAGGACGACGCGCGCATCTATCGCGGCTATGCCGAGCGGCTGCGCGCCGATTACCCCTCCAGCGCCAAGCTCTTCGAGGGCATGGCCGCCGAGGAGGACGAGCACCGCGCCCGGCTGATCGCGCTGCACGAGGCGCGGTTCGGGCCGACCATCCCGCTGCTCCGGCGCGAGCATGTGGCGGGCTATTACAACCGGCGCCCGGTCTGGCTGGTCGAGAATCTCGGGATCGAGCGGATCCGCGAGGAGGCCGAGCTGATGGAGCGCGACG
Source organism: Sedimentitalea sp. (assembly GCA_020441165.1). Taxonomy (GTDB): domain Bacteria; phylum Pseudomonadota; class Alphaproteobacteria; order Rhodobacterales; family Rhodobacteraceae; genus JAGRMU01. The sequence goes on along the minus strand of JAGRMU010000293.1, from coordinate 369 downwards.
CCGAGCGCTTCTATCTGGCCGCCGCCGCGCGCACCACCGACGCCGCCACCCGCAAGCTCTTGGGCGATCTGGCCGCCGCCGAGGCCGGGCACCAGGCGGTCGCCGGCGAGCTGGCCGACACGCATCTCGACGTGGAGTCCATCGAGGGCGAGGATGCCGCCGCCCACCGCCAGTTCATCCTGACCTGGGTGCAGCCGGGCCTCGCCGGGCTGATGGACGGGTCGGTCTCGACGCTCGCGCCGATCTTCGCCACCGCCTTCGCCACCGAGAACACCCACACCACCTTTCTCGTCGGCCTCGCCGCCTCGGTCGGCGCCGGCATCTCGATGGGCTTCACCGAGGCCGCTTCGGACGATGGCCAGCTTTCGG
>JAGRMU010000292.1 GCA_020441165.1 Sedimentitalea sp. | reverse complement strand
CCGGACATACCGCCCATGCCGGACATTCCGTCCATGCCAGCCATGCCGCCCATGCCGGACATTCCGTCCATGCCGGACATGCTTTGTGCGGATGCGGCACCAACCAGTGCACCCGAGCAGAGAAGCGCTGCCAGGGTTGCTTTGAATGTGGTCTTCATCTCGTTTTCTCCTCTGTGTGGATCGTGTGGGGCGAGACGCAATCTGTCCTTGCCCTCACGAGTATTCCCGAAGATCCGGGAAACGCTTTGCGGTCGCCGGCCCCATGGGCGGGCGTCACTGTTGAGTATGCCAATTGCGAATGTCGTAGGGAGGCAGCATGCCGGGGTGGATGAACGGCGTGTACCAGGCCCCCTGGTCCTGAAGGAAATCCAGGCTGGGCGGGATCGGCTCTGAGATGCCGGTCAGGGCGCGTGCGAACCACGCGTCGTCGCGCTCGAAACTGGTGATGACCGGCGCGCCCGCGGGACGCTGCGACGGCGTGGTGCCGCCGATGAAGGTCACTTCCGCCGATGCCGCAGCCGCCAGCACCATCAATCCCAAAGACGCAATCCCGATCCGGTACATCGATGCCCTCCCTGTTCTGTTCCGTCTTCGGCAATTCGCTGTCCGGGCGAAACCGAAGCGAGGAACGAATCCGCTCATCCGGAACAGTAACGGATCAACGCGCGGCGCAGGACAAATTTTTGTCTTGTTTCAACGTCTTAGGGTCGGATTTGAGGGCCGGACTCATGACGAAATGGCAGGGTTCCGGTCGGGGCGCCGAAAAACCCGCGCTTTCCCGGCAAAGTTGCATGACATTCTGTCAGGTTGCCCATGGACAATATGTCATGAGGTCGATTGCCACATCACGCTTTGCGCATCTCAGCGGGCTTGGCCGATGCGACGGGAGGAGGGCGAGGAGAGGCGGGGTGCCCGTGCGTGCGGGGTCAGGCGGCCGGACGCGCGGCGCGGCTGCACCGCGCCTGCCGGCTCTGCGCCGAACGATGGGTCGGGGTCCGTGGGGCCGCGCCGCGGAGGGCCGCGGCGCCCTCCGGGGTCACGAGGCGGCGCGGTTCCCGGCCAGCCTGGCGTCGACGGTGGCCACCGTCCGGTCGATCTCCGGGTGCGTGCGGCCGAGCGCCCGGCCGATCAGCTGGATCAGCTTGTCGACGCGCTCGATCCGGGTGGCGCCGGCGGCAATCGCCCGGGCCGCCGAGGACGGCTTCTTGAGGCTGCGCGCGGCGGCGGCGTATTTCTCGAAGGGCACGAGGTCGCCCTCGTCGGCGCCCAGCCGGATCACCAGGTCGCCGACGAAATCGTAGATCTCCCGCGACGCGTCGACATCGCCATGCACCGCCTCCTCGATCGAGAGCGGCTCGCCCTCGGTGATGCAGCGGTAGTTGCCGGTGGCCAGCATGCTCCACTTGGCGAAGGGCACGAAGAGCGAGCCATGCACCCGGAGCTTGACCGGCACCTCCTTGCCGTCGACCTCGAAGGCGTCGATGCCCGCGGCCAACTCGTCCAGCATCGCGTTGGGGGTCGCATCGTCGAATTGCGAGACCTTGAAGTTGGTCGGCAGGCCGACATGCAGCACGTTCGCCGCCTCCTCGGGCGGGCGGAAGGCTTGCGGGTCGGGCGAGCAGAGGGTCATCAGCGCCGGATCGAAATCGGCCCAGATCTCGGGCCCGAGATAGGCCGCTTCCAGCCCGCTGCAATCGAGGCCGGGAATACGCTTGAGGTAGGGCAGCGGCGGCATGTTCATGATCGACATCGAGGGCACCCGCGCCGCGGCGATGCGCGCCAGCAGATCGCGCAGGCCGGGATCGGAATATTGCGGCTCCTGCATCGCCAGGCAGACCAGGTCGTAGTCTTCCGGCCGCGCGTCTCGGGGCGTCGCGGCATCGAGGCGCCCCGGCAGGTCGCGCGAGAAGAGGCTGCGATGGCCGTCCTCGCCGCGCAGCTTGATGCGCACCTCGGTGCCTTCGACGTTGATCAGGGCCGCGGTCTTCTCGCGGCAGACCAGCGTCACGTCGTGGCCGGCGGCGATCAGCTTGGTTCCGAGCAGCGACCCGTAGGAGGCGCCGAGAATGAGTATCCGGTAGGGCATGGTCTGTTCCTTGTCGCGAGTCGCGGGCTGTCTAGCACTATTTCCGCGGTTGCGGTCAACCGGGACGAAGGGATCAGCGGCGCCGGTCCGGCCGCCCGGCCCCGTCCGCGAGCGTTTGGGCTGGCTGCGCCGGGCGCCGCGAAACGCGGTGACATCGGCTGGCGCGGCACGCCCCATAACCGGTGTCTGGTATACCTATAAATCAGAAAGCCATGTAAAACCATATAGATACGATGGAAACCCGCCTATTGACGGAAAACGCTCGGGGTGTATGGTATACCAGATACGAGATTCGGATCGCGCCCTCATCGGCGCAGGGTCCGCGGGTCTTGGGGAGGAGTTCCGTTCGTGCCGATCGGCGACGCATTGAGCCCGATTTCCGTGAACTTCACTTTGAAGGATCACACGTTCGAGGTTCTGCGCGACGCGATCCTGGGCATGAACATCTATCATCCCGACGCCGATCTGCGCCTCGATGAGCGCCACCTGGCCGAGCGGCTGGGCATCTCGCGCACCCCGATCCGCGAGGCGCTGGCGCGGCTGGCCCAGGACGGGCTGGTGCAGATCCTGCCGCGCAGGGGCGTTTTCGTGGTGCGCAAGTCGCGCGAAGAGATCCTCGAGATGGTGGTCACCTGGGCGGCGCTGGAGAGCATGGCGGCGCGGCTGGCCACCGAGCACGCCACCGATGCCGAGCTGCTGGCGCTGCGCAGGTTCGCGATGAAGCACAGCAGCGACGCGGCGCGCGCCGAGCTCGAGGAATATTCCGACGCCAACATCCGGTTTCACCAGACCATTCTGGAGCTGTCGGGCTGCGCGCTGCTCAAGACCACGGCCGACGGGCTCTTCATGCACATGCAGGCGATCCGGCGTCGGGCGATGGGCGAGAGCGACCGGGCGCGCCGGTCGGTGGCCGATCACATGGAGATCATCGAGGCGCTGGAGGCGCGCGACGGCGATCTTGCCTCGCGCCGGGTGCGCGAGCACACCATGCGCCTGCACGATCACGTGCACCGGACCTGGACCCGCCTGGAAGGTCTCGGCGCGGCGAAGGCGGGGGCGGGCGAATGACAGCGGGCGATCACGGGGGAGGCGACAGGATGGCGACGGGAGCAACGGGAGTGGCGGAGGCAGGGGCCGCGCTGGAGATCACCGACGGGTTCCACCTTCTCATCGACGCGCTCAAGCTGAACGGGATCGGGACGATCTACAACGTGCCCGGCATCCCGATCACCGATCTTGGGCGCTATGCCCAGGCGCAGGGGATGCGGGTGATCTCGTTCCGCCACGAGCAGAACGCGGGCTTCGCGGCCTCGGTGGCGGGGTTTCTGACCAAGACCCCCGGCATCTGCATGACGGTCTCGGCGCCGGGCTTCATGAACGGGCTGACCGCGCTGGCCAACGCCACCACCAATTGCTGGCCGATGATCCTGATCTCGGGCTCGTCCGAGCGCGAGATCGTCGATCTCGCCCAGGGCGATTACGAGGAGATGGACCAGCTGGCCATGGCGCGGCCGTTCTGCAAGGCCGCCTACCGGCTGAACCATGCCGAGGATATCGGCATCGCCGTCGCCCGTGCCATCCGCAGCGCCGTCTCGGGGCGGCCGGGCGGGGTTTATCTCGACATTCCCGGCGCGATGCTGGGTCAGACTATGGAGGCCGAGGCGGGCCGGCGCTCTCTGGTCAAGGTGATCGATCCGGCGCCGAAGATGCGCCCCTCGCCCGAGGCCATCGCCCGCGCCATGGGCGTGCTGAAAGAGGCCAAGCGCCCGCTAATCGTGATCGGCAAGGGCGCCGCCTATGACCAGTCCGACGACCTGATCCGGCAACTGGTCGAGAAGACCGGCTATCCGTTCCTGCCGATGTCGATGGCGAAGGGCGTGCTGCCCGACACCCATCCGCAATGCGGCGCCGCGGCGCGCTCGATGATCCTGCAGGAGTCCGATGTGGTGATCATGATGGGCGCGCGGATCAACTGGCTGCTGTCCCATGGCAAGGGCAAGCAGTGGGGCGAGCCCGGCTCGAAGAAATTCGTGCAGATCGACATCGACGCCGAGGAGATGGACAGCAACGTCGAGATCGCGGCGCCGCTGGTGGGCGACGTGGGCTCCTGCGCCGCCGCGCTGATCGAGGCGATGGACGCCGATCCGGTCGCGCCGCCGAAGGACTGGCTGGACAGGGTCCATGCCAAGGCCGAGGCCAACATGCAGAAGATGTCCTCGCGGCTGCAGAACAACAACCATCCGATGGACTATCATGCCGCCCTCGGGGTGCTGAAGCAGGCGATCAACGACCGGCCAGACACCATCCTGGTGAACGAGGGCGCCAACACGCTCGACCTCGCGCGCTCGATCGTCAACATCCACAAGCCCCGGCACCGGATCGACGTCGGCACCTGGGGGGTGATGGGCATCGGCATGGGCGCCGCCATCGCCGCGGCGGTCGAGACCGGCAAGCAGGTGCTGGCGGTCGAGGGCGACAGCGCCTTCGGCTTCTGCGGCATGGAGGTCGAGACCATCTGCCGATACAAATTGCCGGTCTGCGTCGTGGTCTTCAACAATGACGGCATCTATCGCGGCGACGGCGAGAACTGGGGCGGCGGCGACGATCCGGCGACCACCGCCTTCGTCAAGAACGCGCGCTACGACATGATGATGGAGGCCTTCGGCGGTGTCGGGGCCTGGGTGAAGACCCCGGACGAGCTGCGCCAGGCGGTCGAGGCGGCGCTCGCCTCGGGCAAGCCGACGCTCATCAATGCCGCCATCGATCCTGCCGCCGGCAAGGAAAGCGGCAATATCGGCAATCTCAACCCGTCCTCGGTGGTGGCGCAGGCGCTCTACCCGCAGGCGAAGAAGACACAAGGCTAGGGGCACGACACGATGAAAGCACTCGAAGGCATCAAGGTTCTGGATTTCACCCATGTGCAGTCGGGACCGACCTGCACGCAGCTTCTGGGCTGGTTCGGGGCCGACGTGATCAAGGTCGAGCGGCCCGGCGTCGGCGATGCCACCCGCAAGCAGCTGGTCGACGTGCCCGGGGCGGACAGCCTCTATTTCACCATGCTGAACCACAACAAGCGCTCGATCGAGCTGAACTCGAAGAACGAGACCGGCAAGGAGATCCTGACCCGGCTGATCGAGGTCTGCGACGTGCTGGTCGAGAATTTCGCACCCGGGGCGCTGGACCGCATGGGCTTCGACTGGGAGACCATCCAGAAGATCAACCCGCGGATCATCGTCGCCTCGGTCAAGGGGTTCGGCCCCGGCAAGTACGAGGATTGCAAGGTCTACGAGAACGTCGCGCAATGCGCCGGCGGGTCGGCCTCGACCACCGGGTTCCTCGACGGCCCGCCGCTGGTGACCGGCGCGCAGATCGGCGATTCCGGCACCGGGCTGCATCTCTGCCTCGGCATCGTGACCGCGCTCTACCAGCGCGAGAAGACCGGGCGCGGCCAGAAGGTGCTGGCGCCGATGCAGGATTCGGTGATCAACCTCTGCCGGGTCAAGCTGCGCGACCAGCAGCGTCTGGAGAAGGGTCCGCTGACCGAATATTCGCAATATGGCGAGGGCATCCCCTTCGGCGATGCGACGCCGCGCGCCGGCAACGACTCGGGCGGCGGCCAGCCGGGGCGGATCCTCAAGTGCAAGGGCTGGGAGACCGATCCCAACGCCTATACCTATTTCATCACCCAGGCCGCGATCTGGGAGAAGATCTGCGACGTGATCGGCGAGCCTGAGTGGAAGACCAAGCCCGGCTATGCCACCCCGCCCGAGCGGCTGGACAAGCTGAACGAGATCTTCGGCCGGATCGAGCAATGGACGATGACCAAGACCAAGTTCGAGGTCATGGACATCTGCAATCCGCTGGACATTCCGGTCGGCCCGATCCTCTCGACCAGGGAGATCATCGAGGACGAGGGGCTGCGCGCCACCGGCACCATCGTCGAGGTCGATCACCCCGAGCGCGGTCGCTATGCCAGCGTCGGCTGCCCGATCAAGATGTCCGACAGCCCGGTCGAGGTGACCCGCTCGCCGCTTCTGGGCGAGCACACGCGCGAGATCCTGTCGGGGGTTCTGGGGTACAGCGGCGCCGAGCTTGACCGCGTGATCGCCTCGGGCGCGGTCGGAAAGGCGTCCTGATGCGTCTGATCGTGATGGGACAGCAGGCCTTCGGCAAGGATGTTCTGGCACGTCTGCTGGAGGCCGGGACCGACGAGGTGGTCGCGGTCTATTGCGAGCCGGACCGCGAGGGCAAGCCGGTCGATCCGATCAAGGCGTTCGCGCTGGAAAAGGGCATGCCGGTGCGCCAGCCCGCGCATTTCAAGGACCAGGCGAGCATCGACGAGCTGGCGGGATTCGACGCCGACCTGATGATCATGGCCTTCGTCAACGTCTTCGTCCCCGAGGCGGCGCGGGACACGCCGAAACACGGCTCGATCTGTTTTCACCCCTCGCTGCTGCCGCGCTATCGCGGACCCTCGGCGGTGAACTGGCCGATCATCATGGGCGACACGAAATCGGGGTTTTCCTGGTTCTACCCCAGCGACGGGTTGGACGAGGGCGACGTGCTGCTGAAATGGGAATGCGCGATCGGCCCCGACGACACGGTGATCGATCTCTATTTCAAGAAGATCTACCCGGCGGCGGTCGACTCGGTCGTGCAGGTCTGCGAGCTTTTCCGCGCGGGCGATCCGCCGCATATCGCGCAGGACGAGTCGAGGGCGAGCTACGAGCGGCGCTGCACCCATCGGCACGCGCGCATCGACTGGAACAAGCCGGTCGGCCAGGTCTATGACCTCATTCGCGGCACCAATCCCGCGCCCGGCGCCTGGACCACCCACAAAGGCGCGGAGCTTGGCGTTTTTGACAGCGCACGCGTCGCAGGTGATGGCCTCTCGTCCCGCGTGATGGAGATATCCCGGGAGGGCGTCGCCATGCAGTGCATCGGCGGGCGCGTCCTGATCAAACGAGTGAGGCCGGCCGGCGGCGGCAAGATGCCCGCCGCAGACTGGGCCGAGCACGCCGGACTGAGCGTCGGCGATACCCTGGGAGACTGAAGATCATCATGGCCTACAAGACTGACATCGAAATCGCCCGCGAAGCCAAGAAGCAACCGATCCAGGCGATCGGCAAGAAGCTGGGAATCGACGAGGCGGACCTGGTTCCCTATGGCCACGACAAGGCCAAGGTCTCGGCCGATTTCGTCGCCCGGGTGCGGGCCAACAAGGACGGCAAGCTGATCCTGGTGACGGCGATCAACCCGACGCCCGCCGGCGAGGGCAAGACCACCACCACGGTGGGCCTCGGCGACGGTCTGAACGCCATCGGCAGGAAGGCGATGATCTGCATCCGCGAGGCATCGCTGGGACCGAACTTCGGCATGAAGGGCGGAGCCGCCGGCGGCGGCATGGCGCAGGTGGTCCCGATGGAGGACATGAACCTGCACTTCACCGGCGATTTCCATGCCATCACCTCGGCCCACAACCTGCTGGCCGCGATGATCGATAACCACATCTACTGGGGCAACGATCTGCAGATCGACCAGCGCCGGGTGGTCTGGCGCCGGGTGATGGACATGAACGACCGCTCGCTGCGAGACATCGTGACTTCGCTGGGCGGGGTCTCGAACGGCTTTCCCAGCCAGGCCGGCTTCGACATCACCGTGGCCTCCGAGGTGATGGCGATCCTCTGCCTGGCCACCGATCTGGACGATCTGCGCAAGCGCCTCGGCGACATGATCGTGGCCTATCGCCGCGACCGCAGCCCGGTCTTCTGCCGCGACATCAAGGCCGACGGGGCGATGACCGTGCTGCTGAAGGACGCGATGCAGCCCAACCTGGTGCAGACGCTGGAAAACAACCCCGCTTTCGTGCATGGCGGCCCCTTCGCCA